>NZ_DAIQAX010000001.1:35347-91786 GCF_036781485.1 Thermocrinis sp. | reverse complement strand
CTTTAAAAAATCCATCCCCCTGAATGGCAATGTCTAACTGATTTCCAGTTTGGACTATGTTTCCTTGGGTAAATATACCGTAGGTGTCCGACACATAGGTTCCTAAGCCTATCTGAAAGCCAGAAGGGTTTCTTGTAGTAGGAGAGGTGGGCGCACCAGGTTCCCTAACTGTTTGATATATAAGATCCTGAAAAGTAGCTCTCATCTTCTTAAAGCCGACGGTATTGACGTTAGCCATGTTGTTTGACACAACGTCAAGGTTTGTCTGTTGGGCATTCATCCCAGATGCGGAAGTCCAAAGTGCTCTAAACATAGCTATCCCTCCTTATATTTTTAATTCTAATTTATTCCACTTTAAACAATTTGGACACAAAGGTGTGTATTCTTTATACCTTACACCGCACGTGCACTCCCACAGATACAGCAGATCATTAAAGGCTTTAGCACACGTCCTTTCCTCGTCTCTGTGGGACATAAATAGCATAGCTAAGCATCTGTAATAGTCTGGCACATCATCAATCAAGGACTTAACCTTAGAAAAAAGGCCCAGGCGAAGGTAGATCATCAAAAGAACAACCTTGCTTATCTGCTGTTCCCTTTTTTGTATAACATCCATAAGTTTTGTTAATGTGGGTTCTTCTGCTAAGAGCAAAGTTAAAACTTCGTTTTGTAGGTTGTCTTCAAAGCTCTTTTCAAACAGCTTTGTGGCATCCTTTTTTTTCTCCTGATCAAAAAGAGAAATTATACAAACTGAGTAGGTAAGGGGTGTTCTGTAAAGGTCAAAGGCTTTCTCTGCAGTTTCTACTTCTTTATTCGTTCTCCAAAGGAATGCCAAAAGTTCTGCCAAGACCCTTTTTTGGTTTTCCTTGTCCCACTTTTCACACAGCTTTAGCACCCTCTCCTGATACTCCACCGATCTGTCTGTTTCTCCCTTCAGGAAGCTTATATCTCTTAAGCCCTTTAGAGCCAAAAGGTTTTCTTGATCTGTCTCCAAAGTCCTTTTGAACTTTTCCTCTGCTTGTTCCAAAAGATGTAGCTTTAAAAGCATATAAGCAGAAAGGGGACTTTTTAGACTTAGCATTTTGCTCGTTTCTTCCCTTTCGTAAAGGCTTAAACACAGCAGTGGTTCCAATAGGCTGTTCTTTTGAA
This sequence comes from Thermocrinis sp., assembly GCF_036781485.1. Classification (NCBI taxonomy): domain Bacteria; kingdom Pseudomonadati; phylum Aquificota; class Aquificia; order Aquificales; family Aquificaceae; genus Thermocrinis; species Thermocrinis sp. Next base: position 90,637 of record NZ_DAIQAX010000001.1, on the reverse strand, counting down.
AATGATGTTCCGCTTTTAGTAAGAAGCCACGGTTTAAGCTTTTTGCTCCTTCCCTAAGGTTATCCACCGTGCCCCTTAGCTTTATTTCCCTTGGAAAGAAATAAAGGAAGGCTATCAGAAAGCCTATGAGAGCACTGATGAGCACAAGGACAAAAACTGGGGTGTATCCCCTGTAATTAAAAAAAGAAACTTCTACTAAGATGGAGTTTTGGGCAACAAAAACCAGAAAAGAACCAATCAGCAATAGAGCAAACAGCAGTTTAACGATCCTCATACCTCTACCCTCTTTGCAGTAGAATAAAGCCATTCAAGGTCATAATACTCTCTCCACTCCTTTTGGAAAATATGCACTATTATATCTACAAAATCCAAGAGAATCCAGTTAGCATTTTCCAAACCTTCCACATGAAGCGGAGCTATCCCTTCCTTTTCTAAGGTTTCTGTGATGTATTCCGCAAGGGCTCTTGCGTGAATCGCAGAGTTAGCGGTTGCTATTATAAAGTAATCTGCAATGTTGGTAAGCTCGGAAACATCCAAAATAACTATATCCTCTGCTTTTTTTTCTTCGAGTAAATTTACGATTTTTTTATGTAATTCCATTACCTCTTAGTAAGCTTTTCCAATTCTCTGTAATAGTTATTTTCTCCATAAAGCTCTTTGTATCTCTGCATCAGCCTTATGCCCTCTTCTTTACTACTTTTTGCCAGACCATTCCACCTATTGATCTGTTCTTCAAGAAAAGCTATCCTTTTTTCTACAGCTTTTTTGTCTTCATCTGTTTTTGCCTCTTTCAGACTCTTTTTCGCCTCTTCTAACCAACTTTTGTAAGCTTTCTTCCTTTTTTCAGCTTGTCTTTCCACCAAAAGCAAGGACTTTATGTACCTATATAAAACATCCGCCTGAGAGATTTGCTCGGGGTAATTTATGAGTAGGTCTCTGTATCTTAGGGAAGCAGAGTAGTAAAAACCGTAATCTTCGTAAAACTTACCGATCAGGTATTCATGATCTGCCAGCTTTTTCTCAGCTTTTTCTATAATTTCTAAGACCTTATCCTTATAGGGGCTTTCTGGATACTTGTTTAAAAAGTCCTTTGCCTTTTCTATGGCTATGTAGGTGTAGCTTTGGTCTCTATAAGCATCCGGTGCCACCTTCATGTAGCTATCTATAAGCAAATAATATACCTTTTCCGATTCCCTTGCTTCTGGATAGCTAAAAAGGAAGTCTTCCAGATAGACAATGGCGTTTATGTAATTTTTACTCAGGTAATAACTCTCGCCTAAAACCATCTTGATTTCTTTTATCTGCGATGGCGTGAGGTTCTCAATATACTTTAGAGATTCTTTTAATTTTTCTGTGGCTTTTTTGTAATCCCTGTTGGCAAAGGCGCGCATACCTTCTGTGTAAGACTCTACTGCCAATTGGGCCCTTTTTTCTTCCGTTACTTTTGCGCAAGAAAAAACCAAAAGGAGACCAAGAAAAAAGGTCAGCCATTTATCTTTCATACCTTACCTCATAGTTATTGTAATCTAAATCTTCCTTTTCAACCACTTTTACGTTATCCAAACCCTTAATGGATTCTTCTACTGCCCTTTTCCTGCCTTTTGGCACGAAGATCTCTAAGAACCCAGCGGGATAGTTTTGTATTTCCAAACTAAGCTCAAAAGAGTAAAGGGCATTGCCTTTAACTTTGCCCAATCCGCTACATAGGGGACACTTTTCAAAGAGAAGCTCTGGCACACTTTTCCCTGCCCTTTTCCTTGCCATCTCTAAAACACCCAACTTGGTAAATCCGTAGATCTGCACGTTGCAAAGATCATCTCTAAGAGCTTCCTTTAGAGCGTTCATAACTTTATCTTTATTTTCTTGACTTTTCATGTCTATAAAATCTATCATTATTATTCCGCCAAGGTCTCTTAACACGATCTGTTTTGCTATCTCTTCAGCAGCTTCCAAGTTTGTTTTTAAAGCGTTCTCTTCTTGGGTGTCTCCGCACGGGTCCCCACTGTTTACGTCTATAACAGTCATAGCTTCCGTTTCATCTATGACGATATACCCTCCTCCCCTAAGCCAAACGTACCTCTGAGAAATTTTCCTAAGCGCGTTTTTGAGCAGGAAAGCATCGTGCGTTTGCTTAATGTAAAATACCCTTTTCATAAGACTTCTCTCAAATTCTTCCAAAAAGCCCATTATCTTGTACCATATTTCAACGTCATTGCAAAATATAGTCTCCATATCATACCAGTAGGACCTTATCAGAGATAGATATTCAGGTGGGTCTTCCCATAAAATTTGTGGTTTTTTTAGGATTTCTAATTGATCCTTTAGCTTCATGTATGTTTTTCTTAAAACTTCCAACTCTTTTAGAATTTCTTCCTTCTTTGCCCTTGCGGAAGGCGTTCTTAGGATCACCCCTTCTTTGTCTAAATGATCGGCTATAAAGTTTATCATATCCCACTTTTCTTCTTTTGACAGCTTGGAAGAACACTTTACTTCTTGACTTTCTGGCATATAAACTATGTACTTTCCTGGTATTTTTATTTTAGTTGTTAGCTTTGCTCCCTTTTCCCCTATACCTTCTCTTACCACTTGGACCAAAAGACTTTCTCCTACCTTAACCTCTTCTCCCTTTAAAGGCAAATAGGCTTCCTTTTCCAAGCCAATATCTATAAACACTCCACCCATCCCCTTTGCCAACCTCTTTACTTTGCCTTTAAAAATACTCCCTACAAGTTTTGAAGCGCCTTTTTTATCAACCCTTACTTTTATTACCTCTTCTCCTTCAAAAAGAAAGGAGAATATAGTATCTTGGTGGGTCAAAACCACTAACTTTTTTGCCATGATGAGATTATTTCCCTAATCGTAAGGATTATGACAAAAGACACCAAAGAGACGTAAAGCATCCCCAAAAATGCATTGGTGTAGTCGTTTATTATCACCCTTTGGGCTATTTCTACGGACTTTATGGCGGGCGGAAGCTCTCCTGCGGACAGCTTTTTTGAAAGCCATTCGGCGTGCGACAGAAAACCAACCCTTTGGTCTGGATGGAAAACTTTTAAAATCCCAGCGCTTATGGTGTTTACAGCCATCAAAAGGGCTGGAACGCCTGCCACCCAAATGTACTTAAACCTTCCAGTCTTCGCAAGGTATAAAGTGGCAATGGTCAAAGCGGTGGTGGCCAAAAGTTGGTTTGATATACCAAAAAGGGGCCAAAGGCTTCTTATTCCTCCGTAGGGATCTACCACTCCCCCGTATAGGAAGTATCCCCACAGAGCAACAGTTATAAGACTTGCGGTGATGTTTGCGGTTTTGTTTGAATAATCCTTAAAGCTCTTTATAAAGCTACCCAACAGGTCTTGGAGGATATACCTTCCTACCCTTGTGCCTGAATCTATGGTTGTTAGAATAAACACCACTTCAAAGAGGATAGCAAAGTGATACCAAAAGGCAAGGAGAGTTTCCCCTGTGAGCTTTGCAAAGATTAGAGCTATGCCGAGGGCAAAGGCTGGTGCCCCACCAACTTTGGAAAGTATGCTTTCCTCCCCTATGAGTTCTGCTAGTCTTTTTAGCTCCTGCGCGGAAACGGGAAAACCCCACGAGGTTATTATCTGTGCTGCAGACTCTTCGGTCTTTCCTATAAGGCTTGCTGGGCTATTTACGGCAAAGTATATACCAGGCTCCATAGAAACTGCTGCAATCAAAGCCATTATGGCAACAAAGGACTCTCCGAGCATGCTACCGTAGCCTACCAGTCTGACGTGGCTCTCTTTGTCCAAAAGCTTTGGAGAAGTGCCGGAAGAGATAAGAGAGTGAAAGCCAGAAACTGCACCGCATGCTATGGTTATCATCAAAAACGGAAATAGGTCTCCTTGCCACACAGGACCTATGCCCGTCTCAGCATACTGAGTTAGAGCTGGCATTTTTGTCTGCGGATTGGCTATAAAAACACCTACGCCAAGGATGAAAATAGTTCCAAGCTTCATAAAGGTGCTAAGATAGTCCCTTGGAGCAAGCAAAAGCCAGACGGGTAGTACGGAGGCAAGAAAGCCATATACCATAAGCCCAAAGGCTATTTGCACCTCGGAGTAGGTAAAGAATTTGCTAAGGCTTGGATGATCCGCTACTAGCTTTCCAGCTACCAAAGATGCAATCAAAAGACCTATTCCCAAAAGAGTGGCTTGCAAGACTGCCCCTGGTCTTATCTTCCACATATAAACACCCATCAGCATTGCTATGGGTATGGTTGCGAAGGATGTGAAGGCAGACCAAGGGCTTTGGGCTGTTGCCTTTACTACCACTAAGGCAAGGACCGCTAAAAGGATGATAAGTATGGAGTAAATTACCAAAAGAACCACAATTCCCCCAAACCTTCCAAGGTAATCTCTTGCTATCGCTCCCAAGCTCTTGCCACCGGTGCGCATGGAAATGGTAAGAATTAGCATGTCTTGGACCGCACCCGCTATGACCGCTCCTATGGGGATCCAAAGCACTCCCGGAAGATATCCCATCTGCGCTGCAAGCACAGGACCTACCAAAGGACCTGCACCAGAGATTGACGCAAAGTGGTGTCCAAAGAGAACCCATTTATTAGTAGGCACGTAATCTATACCGTTGTAAAACCTGTGGGCTGGTGTGGGATTTTCGTCAGAAACACCAAAAACTTTGTAGGCTATATAGTAGCTATAGTACCTATAACCGATTATATAGAGGGAAAAAGCGCAAAGAAGAATCCAAAAGGCACTTATGGGCTCTTTTCTGTAGAAGGCAACTACGGAAAAGGCTAAGGCAAAAAGAAGCGATAGAAAGGCAAGGATGAGCTTGTCCCTTAAGCTCATGTAAGGTGTGTTTTGAAGAACTCTATGGTCTTTTGCCACACGTCCCTTGCGTATTCTTCGTGATAAACCTCCGGTCTTGTGTCGTTAAAGAAGGCGTGATCCACGCCAGCGTAGATCAAAAACTGGGCATTTACCTTGTTTTCGTTACACTTTTGGATCGCTTCCATTACCTCAGACAGTGGAATAAAGGCATCCATGCCCGCATGAACTGCAAGCACTGGTGCTTTTATCTTTGAAAAGTCTATGTTTGCTAACTTGTAAAGTCCGTAGTAGGGAACCAAAGCTTTAAAGTCCTCAAACTTGGCGCCAAAATACCAAGTGCACGTGCCACCACAGCAGTAGCCAGTAGCACCAAACATAAAATCACCCACCCTTGGTACATAACCTATGTTCTCCCTCCTGAAGTATTCAAGAGAAGCCCCCACCATTCTTTCTGCTTCATCCAACCTGTTTTGCATAAGGTCCATCATAAGCCTTCCCGCATCTTCTGGATTGTCCGCAGTAGCTCCCTTATACAGGTCTATGGCAAAAGCATAAAAGCCTTTCCTTGCGAACCTATCACAAACATCCTCTATGTGTTTGACAAGCCCCCACCACTCGTGAAAAACCATTATCAAAGGTGCCTGTTTTTGCAGATTTTCTGGCTCTGCCAGGTAGCCAGAAACTTCTATCCCGTTAATGCTAAAGCTTATCCTTTGACCCATAGCTATCACCTCCTGCCTTTGAATTATAACATCTCAAGGGCACTTTTTATCACTTCCTGTGTTTGCTCTTGTGTTGGCATCTCTGCATAAACTCTTATGAGTGGCTCTGTGCCAGAAGCTCTCATAAGCAGCCATCCGTCGTTTTCAAAGACAAGCTTTAGTCCGTCCTTTGTGATAGCCTCTCTGACTTTGAACCTTCCCAAAAGGGAAGGCGGATTTTCTACAAAAGACTTTAGTTTCTTCTTTTTTTCTTCATCGGCGTATAGGTCTTTGCGCTCAAAGTAAGCGCTTCCGTAAGTTTGGAATACTTCCTGAACTATTTCTGAAAGTGCTTTTCCTTTGGTGTACATAAGCTCCAGTATGCTAAGGCCAGAGAAAAGCCCATCCCTTTCTGGCAAAAAGTGAATGATTCCATATCCTCCGCTCTCTTCTCCACCAAAGATGACCTTTTCCTTTAAGATTAGCTCGTTTATGTGCTTAAAGCCCACAGGCACCTCCCTTAATTCCACCCCTTCAGATTTGCAGATTCTATCCACTAAATAGCTTGTGGATACTGTCTTTACTACCAAGCCCTCTTTTATCCCTTTGTTTTTCAGAAGGTGTAACAAAAGCAAAACGTATATGAGCTGAGTATTTATAAACCTTCCCCTTTCGTCGCAGAGAGCTATACGGTCCCCATCTCCATCGTTGGCTATTCCTATTTTTGCCCCCACACCCCTGACCTTTTCAAACATTGGGACTAAGTGCTTTTCTATAGGTTCCGGCGGATGTCCTCCAAAGAGAGGGTCCCTCCGCGATCTTATGGAGATTACCTCCAAAGGAGTGTCAAGCAAGACCTCAGAAAAAAGCCCTGCGGAAGAGCCATACATAGCGTCGTGTACCAAAAGCCCTTCCTCAAATAGCTCAAGATTTATAAGCTCTTTTATCCTTTCCAAGTAAGGACCCTTTAGGTCTATCGTTTCTGGTTTATAGTTTTCCACTTTGACGTTTTGAATGGAGTTGGCCACTTCTTCCACCTTTTTAACAAACTCAGGAGTGGCCGAACCACCAAAGGACTCTTTTATCTTGTATCCGTTGTACTTGCCCGGATTATGGGACGCGGTTATCATAACCCCGCCGTCAAAGCCCATATACTTTACCGCAAAGGATACCATAGGAGTGGTACAGTCTCTATCCGAGATATAAACCTCAAAGCCCAGGGTTTTAAAAACTCTATAAACTTCTTCCGCAAATTCCCTGCTTAAAAACCTTCTGTCGTAGCCTACAACTACCCTTTTTTTGCCCTCCTGCTCCAAAACTTTTGCATGGGCATAGGCCACCTTTCTAACGCTTTCAAAGGTAAATTCGTCTCCTATTACTGCCCTCCATCCATCTGTGCCGAACTTTATAGCCATGCTAATATTTTAATTTAGATAGTGCCCGTAGCTCAGTTGGATAGAGCGTGGGTCTCCGGAACCCAAGGTCGGGGGTTCAAGTCCCCCCGGGCACGCTTATAATTAAAATAAACGGCCCGTAGCTCAACTGGATAGAGCGTGGGACTACGGATCCCAAGGTTGCGGGTTCGACTCCCGCCGGGCTGGCTTGAAACATGAAACAAAGAGAACCCATAGTAGCCATAGCTACACCATACGGAGAAAGTGCTATAGGTGTTGTAAGGTTAAGTGGTCTTGGCGTGCTTGAAAAGGTTTTGCCTTTTGTAAAGACAAAGGGGAAAATAAAAGAGAGGTATGCCCATCTTGTTAAGCTCTTTGACGAAAGAGGAGAGCAGATAGACGAGGGAATAATGATTTACTACAAAGCTCCCAAAAGCTATACGGGAGAGGATATGGTGGAGTTATTTTTGCACGGAAACCCTCTTATTCTCAAAAGGGTTGTTGAGCTTTTCTTGAACAATGGAGTTAGAATGGCTCAGAGGGGAGAATTTACCAAGAGGGCTTTTTTGAATGGAAAGATAGACCTGCTTCAGGCGGAAGCTGTTGGGGACCTAATAGGAGCAAAGTCAGAGCTAGCGCTAAAAAGCGCTCTAAGACAGCTAAGAGGAGATCTATCGGAGTTTATAAAACCGCTTAGGGAAAAACTTATTAACCTCTGCGCCTTTGTGGAAGCAAGCATAGAGTTTGAAGATCAAGACATCCCCACTATCAGCAAGCAGGAGATAATAGAGTCTCTTAAAGATATCTTGGATAAGATAGAGAGCTTGCTTTCTACTGTAAAAACGGGAGAGTTTTTGAGAAAGGGTCTTAACTTGGCTATTGTGGGAAAGCCAAACGTAGGTAAGTCTTCGCTTTTTAACAGATTGCTTGGAACCCAAAGGGCTATAGTAACGGACATACCAGGCACCACAAGGGACTTTTTGCAAGAACCTCTGAACTTGGAAGGTATTCCCATAAACCTCATAGACACAGCGGGGATAAGACACTCTTTGGACCCAGTGGAGAGGATAGGTATCCAAAGGAGCATAGAGAAATTAAACAGCGCGCACTTGATACTTTTCGTAGCCCAAGCCCACGAGCCACTTCAAGAAGAAGACCTTTACATATATTCCCTCGTCAAGGATAAGAACCACATCGTAGTGTTAAACAAGGTGGATCTGGGATTCTGGGATGGGCACATGGAAACGTTTAAAAACTTTGTTAAGGTTAGTGCTAAAAGTGGGGAAGGTCTGCAAGAGTTAAAAGATCTTGTGCTAGAAGTAGTGGGGAGAAGTATGGGCGAGGGACTTTATATTTCAATCAGACATGCAGACCTCTTGCAAAAATCCTCAGAGGTGATAAAATTAGTATTGAATAAAATAAACAGAGAAGAGGTGTCCCCAGAAATCCTAATGCTTTATCTGAGAGAGATCCAAAGTTATTTGGACGAATTGGTAGGTGAAATAGCAACAGAGGAAATTTTAGGAGAAATATTTTCTAATTTCTGTATAGGCAAGTAAGGAGGTAAGCGATGGAGGAATCCCAAATTCAGGAGAGAAAGATTTATTCATACGAAGAGTTAAAGAAGCTCTCCTTCTCCGAGCTTCAGAAAATAGGTAGAGAGTTAGACCTGAAGCGGGTTACTGGACTTAGGAAGGAAGAGCTTATGGAAAGTATCCTGCAGGCGCAAGCCCAACTGGAAGGTTTGAACTTCATAAAAGGTGTGTTGGAAATATTACCTGAAGGTTATGGTTTTATAAGAAGACAGGAAAATAATTACATGCCTAACTCCAACGATGTTTATGTGGCACCATCTCAGATAAAGAAATTTGGCCTTAGAACTGGAGATGTAATAGTAGGTTTTGCAAGGCCGCCCCAAGAGAGGGAAAAGTACCAAGCTCTTATAAAAATAGAAACAGTTTCTGGTTTGAGCCCAAACCCAGACATTTTAAAAGCAAGACCCCAATTTGAAAAGCTTACCCCCTTTCATCCCACAGAAAGGTTTAAGTTGGAAACCACACCGGAAGAGCTGTCCACAAGGGTAGTAAGTCTGATAGCCCCCATAGGCAAGGGGCAAAGAGGACTTATCGTGGCACCCCCAAAAGCTGGTAAAACTGTGCTTTTGCAAAAAATAGCAAAGGCAATCATACAGAACCATCCGGAGGTCTACCTGATTATCCTTCTAATAGACGAAAGGCCCGAGGAAGTGACAGAAATGAGAAGGATCGTGGGCGAAGGGGCCGAAGTTGTTGCTTCTACTTTTGACGAGCCACCAGAAAGGCACATGCAGGTGGCAGAGCTGGTAATAGAAAAGGCAAAGAGGATGGTAGAGCTGGGAAAAGATGTGGTCATACTTTTGGACTCTATGACACGCTTTGGCAGAGCTTCCAACGCAGTAACTCCATCTACGGGTAGGGTCCTATCTGGTGGCATAGAGGCAACCGCCCTTCAAAGACCTAAGAAGTTCTTCGGTGCTGCAAGAAACATAGAAGAGGGAGGCTCTTTGACTATAATAGCTACCGCTCTTATAGAAACTGGTTCAAGGATGGACGATGTTATATACGAGGAGTTCAAAGGCACAGGAAACATGGAAATACACTTGGATAGAAGACTTATGGAAAGAAGGATATTCCCAGCCATAAACATTGAAAAGTCTGGCACAAGGAAGGAAGAGCTTTTACTTGAAGAGTGGGAACTGCAAAGAATATGGGTTCTAAGAAAGTTTTTGGCAACGATGGACCCCATAGAGGCTATGGAGTTTCTACTGGACAAGCTCAGAAAGTTCAAGACAAACAAAGACTTTCTAAAAGCCATGCACTCTTGACAACGATAGACTAAAGTTTATTATAAATATTCATGCAATCTTCAAAAAAAGACTACTATGAAGTGCTTGGGATTTCAAGAAATGCTACCCAGGAGGAGATAAAGAAGGCATACCGAAGGCTTGCCAGAAAGTATCATCCAGATTTTAACAAAGATCCAGAGGCGCAGGAAAAGTTCAAGGAGATCAACGAAGCTTATCAAGTTCTATCGGACCCAGAAAAGAGAAAGCTCTATGACCAGTATGGACACGCTGCCTTTCAGGGGGCCGGTGCTGGAGGATACTCTCAAGAAAGTTGGGGAGATCTGTTTGAAACCATAGAAGACATATTTAAGGGTTTTGGTTTTGAGGATGTTTTTGAAAGGAGAGGAAGAAGGCGCACTCAAAGAAGACCGATTAAAGGTGAGGATATCTATTATACCATAGAGCTAACCCTTGAAGAGGCTTACTCTGGGAAAGTGGTAAGCATACCAGTGGTCAGAGAAGTCCCTTGTCCAGTCTGCGAAGGCTACGGTTATGATAAAAGCAAAGGGGAAAGGACGTGTCCCACGTGCGGTGGAAGGGGTGTAATCTATCAAAGACAGTTTTTTATAAGCATATCTCAAACTTGTCCAACTTGCAATGGAGAGGGTGTGATAAGAGATCCGTGTAGCAGGTGTGCTGGAAAAGGAACCATTCCGCAGAAAGAAGAAATAAAGGTGCGTATTCCACCTGGTGTAGATAATGGAAGTAGGGTTTTTGTGGAAGGTAAAGGTCATGCTGGGCTATACGGAGGACAGGCGGGGGACCTATACCTTCTAATTAAGGTAAAACCCCATCATACGTTTGAAAGGAGGGGGGACAATCTATACTTAGACATCAGTATTAAGCTCACAGAAGCAGTCTTAGGTACAGAGGTTGAGGTGCCCACTCTAACGGGCGAAAGGATCAAGGTAAGGATCCCACCTGGCACAAAGGAAGGGGACACCTTTAAGGTGGAAGGTAAAGGTATGCCAAGGTTGAGAGGTGGCGGTTTTGGAGACCTTATCCTCAGGATACACATAGACGTGCCTAAGCTGGGTCTGGTAGAAAAGCTCTTTGGCGATGGAAGAAGAGTTAAGCAACTTTTGGAAGAGTTAGACAAACTACTGCCAGAACCTCAAAGGATTAAAACGAGACAAGCATGAAGAAGGAAGTTAAGAAAAGATACACCATAAGCGTTGTGGCGGAGATGTATAATATACATCCACAAACTCTCAGGCTCTACGAAAGAGAGGGTTTGATAAAGCCATACAGAAGCAGGGGAAGAACAAGATACTACACGGAGGATGACCTCAAAAGGCTTGAGCTAGTCCTTACTCTTTCCAGAGATCTTGGAGTGAACCTGGCTGGCATTGAGATAATAATCAGGATGAAGGAGCAGATGGAAGAGATGGAAAGGCAAATACAAAAGCTTCTGGAAATCATACAGAGTGGTTTTATTGGAGAGGAAAGAGAAGATGTAAGAGCAATAGTCTTGGCTAGCAAAAACTTAATTGCAAGAGTTAGGGATATAATCTATAGCGATGAAGATAAGAGAGACTGATCTGCCAGGCATAGGCAAAAAATATGGAGTTCTGCTAAAAAGTGGTAAGGAGCTTGTAATAATCATACACAACACTGGACGAAGGGAAATATACCTGATGGAAGATGAGGAGCCAAGTTGTTTTATAGAACTAACGGATGAAGAAGCAAAGGAGCTTGGTTTTCTTGTAGCTGGAGCTACTTACCAACCGGTTTCTGCAGAGAAGATGGAGATGATCCTTCAACAAGTGGTTATGGAGTGGATTAAGGTAGAGGATGGGTCAAACCTTGCTAACAAAACCATTGCCCAGCTTGAAATCAGAAGAAAGACAGGTGTTTCAATAATAGCCATAGAGAGAGGAGGAAAGGTCATACCGAGCCCGGATCCCTATAAGGAGAAGATAGAGGTAGGGGATGTCCTTATAGCGGTAGGAACCAGAGCACAGATAAAGGCATTTTTAGACCTTTGTGGAAGGTGTAGCACTTAAATGCATTCGGAGGAAATCCTAATATGGGTTGGGGTACTATTTAGTCTGCTTTTTTTCTTAGCTCTATCCCTTAAATTCCTGCGCGTTCCGTATATCATCTCCTTTATGTTGGCTGGTTTTTTGGGAAAGGCTATTTTCCCAGAGAAGGTGATTGATTGGGTGGCCATCTTGGAGCACTCCGCCATTGTATTTTTGTTTTTCTTCATAGGGCTTGAATACTCTTTTGAACGCCTGTGGAATATGAAGAATGTGCTAAAGCCAGGTTTGGTTGATTTTGTATTTAACTTCTTCCCGATTTTTTTAGCAGCCTATGCTATTACTAAGGACCTTTCTTTTTCTATCGTAGTTTCAGCCGCCCTTTATCCTTCAAGCACATCCATAGTGGCTAAGCTTCTATCCGACTATAAAAGATTGGTTCTTCCAGAAGCAGACCTTCTTATAGGTATACTCATATTTGAGGATATCCTATCCATAATCCTTCTGTCTCTGATTTCTGGTGTAGGAAAAGTAGATGAGGATCGGACTTTTCTAATACTTAGAAGTGTAATCTTTCTCGTACTTTTGTTCTTTGTATTTTACCTACTTAGAGATTTAGCACACAGAGGAGTTAGCCATGCAGATAAAATCGCTTACGAGCCAATTTTCCCTTTCATGATATTGGGTTTGCTATTACTGTTATGTGGCGTGGGAGAGTGGTTGGGAATATCTTCTGCCATGATTGCCTTTTTACTTGGTGTTATAGTCCCAGAGCAGAGCCTTACCTATAAGGCTGTGGAGGAAAAACTTACAGATCTAAAAGAGCTTTCCTTAGGTGTCTTTTTCTTCAGTTTTACTTACACCTCTGATGTATCCATTGAGCAAAGTCTTTTACTTTTGCTCGTAGCTCTCGTTCTTTCCATAATCACAAAGGCAATTTCCACATACATAGGAGCAAGGCTGTATGGACTTAGCAGAAGAGCAGCCATCAGGGCAAGCCTATCTTTCTTACCAAGGGGTGAGTTTTCCCTGATCTTTGCCAGTCTACTTCCCAGTGCTCAGCCTTTTGTCTTTCTTGTAGTATTTTTGAGCTCAATACTTGGAAGCATAAGCTTTGTCTACTCTCCAAAAATAGCCTCTTTTCTAGGAAAGAAAATTTCTTAGGTAGTTTTTTGTTTTAGATACTCTCTTATTAACACACCCTCCTTAATACCCCAGTCGCTTACGATTATCTCCCTTTTGCCAAACAACATCATAGCTCTGTAGAATATCACAAGCCCCGGGATGATCACCTTAGCCCTCTTTGGTTCTATGTGTGGGAAATGCTTTACTCTATCATCCGCTTTCATACTACTTAGAGTTTCAAGCCAAAACATTATATCGTCCAAGCTAAGCTTAGTTCCATGCACCTTTTCTCCTTCGTATGGAAATACTCCATGCTTTATAGCACTTATGGTAGTTATCGTTCCACCCAAGCCAATCAGCACATCGCAGGGTGTAATTACTTGATAAATAGCATTGTCCAAAAAGTTCTTTAGAGACTCAAGCTCGTAGTTGGTAGGTGGGTCGTTTTTTATAAACTCCTCAGTTAGATTAACTATACCTACTGGTAAAGATCTTAGGTATTCAACTTCAAACCCTCTTCCGCACACAAACTCTGTGGAACCACCCCCCTGGTCTATGATGCAGAATTTACCTTCGGGCTTTAAGGAAAAAGCCACCGCCAGAAAAGCCAAGCTTCCCTCTTCCTCCGGTGTGATGACATTTAAGTCATAACCAGTTTCTTCCTTCACCCTTTTTAAAAAATCGTCAGCATTCTTTGCTCTTCTAAGAGCTTCGGTTCCTACAAGAACTATTCTATCCACTCCTAAATCTTTTGCCTTTGAGATATAGTGCTTTATTACTTTTAGAGTTTCCTCCATCCTTTCTTCCAGAAGGTAATTTCCATCTTTTAGACCAGTTGCCAAGGCTGTGATATTACCCTCTTCATAGATCAGTTGGAAGGAATTGGAAAAATCTGCCACGCTAAACCTACAGGAATAGGAACCCACATCAACAGATGCAAGCCTCATTTGTTCCCCTTCTCAGATTTAGTAAGATTTTCAAATTATATATTAATGTGCTAATATAATTTTTGGAGATGAAAGATGGAGTATCAGGACCAAGAAATACTTGAAGAGTGGGCCGAGTTTCTGAAGGCTTTGGCACATCCTATAAGGTTGAGAATACTGGCAACTTTGATAGAGGGGAAGCAATGCGTTAAAAATCTGAGCGAACTTCTTAAAATCTCTCAACCTAACGTCTCTCAACACCTGGGAATATTAAGAAACAAAGGCATAGTTGGTTGCAAGAGGGACGGTTCCATAGTCTGCTATTATATTAAGGATGATAGAGCGCTTAAAATTTACGAAATCTTAAGCAAGGAGGTGATCAAATGGCAGGAAACGTGATAGTTTTGAGTGAAAGCAATTGGCATGCGGAAGTCCTAAACTCGGACAAGCCGGTTTTGGTGGATTTTTGGGCACCGTGGTGTGGGCCATGTAGGATAATCGCACCTCTGATAGAGGAGCTTGCTATGGAATTTGGAGATAGAGTAAAATTTGGCAAGTTAAACACAGATGAGAACCCTAACATAGCCATGCAGTATGGCATAAGGGCTATACCTACTTTGATGCTTTTCAAAAACGGTGAAGTGGTAGATACAAGGATAGGAGTTCAACCTAAGGAAGCTCTTAGACAGATGATACTAAGCCATATATGATTTCAGAAGACATCCTCTACGACTGCGTGATAGTGGGGGGAGGTCCTGCTGGTCTAACTGCCGGCCTATACTGCGCAAGGGCTAAACTTCATACTTTACTCTTAGAGAAAGGCACCCTTGGAGGACAGATAGCTATAACGGACCTCGTGGAAAACTATCCTGGCTTTCCAGAGGGAATAAGTGGAAAAGAGCTTACCCAGAGGTTCAAACAGCAGGCAGAGCGGTTCGGTTTGGAAATTCACAGAAAGGAAGTAGTGAAGATAGAGAAAATAGAAAAAGAAATCTTTCTCCATCTGAGAACGGGTGAGTTGTTGAGAGCCAAGACAGTTATACTGGCAGTGGGTGCTAATCCAAGAAAGTTGGGAGTCAAGGGTGAAGAGGAATTTCTAAACAGAGGAGTTTCTTATTGTGCTACTTGCGACGGTGCCCTTTTTGACGGTGTGCCCATAGCTGTGGTGGGGGGTGGCGATTCAGCCTGTCAGGAAAGTTTATTCTTGACCCATTTTGCAAGCCTAGTTTATCTGATTCACAGGAGGGACCAGCTTAGAGCTCAAAAACATCTTCAAGAGAGAGTTCTGTCCCATCCAAAGATAAAGTTTATACCTAACAAGGTAGTAGAGGAAATAAGGGGAGGAGAAGCTGTGGAAAGCCTTCTCCTTAAGGATACACAGACGGGAGAATTTTCTACCTTAGCTGTAGAAGGTGTTTTTATATTTATAGGGTTGGAGCCCTCTACTGGTTTCCTTAAAGGGACTGTGGAAATGGACGATAAGGGATACATAATCACCGACAATAGGATGAGGACTAATTTGGAGGGTGTATTTGCATGTGGAGACTGCAGGAGTGGAGCTACTGGCCAGGTGGCAGTGGCAGTGGGGGAAGGGTGTATAGCTGCTATAGAGGCAGAAAGATACATAGAAGAGCATTTTTAAGGAGGACCTCTTCTTTATGAACTATCAGGGAAGATTTGAAACTTTTAAAGAAGCGACAAAATACATGTTTGAGCCCAGCTTGCAGGATATTATAATTTCCCTTTTTGGTCTGTTTGCCTCCATATCAGTTTTGATACTACTTCCCTACTTTATTTCTAAATACATTAAAAGTAACATGTTAAAAAGAGAATTTAAAGTTGTTGGTGAATCTTTTGGACTTGAAGAAGAGGAGATCAATGTGCTATACGAGTGTGCTCGTAATTTAAGTGAGCCTAGTAAACTATTCCATAGCAAGTATGTATTTGAAAAGTGTGCTGGAAAGCTGATTAAAAAGAACTCAGATAATATTCCAATCATAGTAAGTGTTAGGAAAAAACTTAAATTTGAACATCTACCCTGGTTTTTGCCTCTGTCTACCACAAGGGATATAGAGCTCTATCAAACCGGTTTTATTTCTTATAAAGGAAATTCATACAGTGCCGCTGTTTGGGAAAAAACGGAGAAGGAGCTGCACATAGCCATACTGGACAGATTGGAGGATATTCCCGAAGTGGGAGAGAAAATTAGTTTCTCTTTTCTTAGAGAAGACGATGGTAGATACTACTTTCAGGAGGAGGTTTTAAATACTTACCTTGAGGGTAGTAAGATAGTTCTTGTTCTACCGCATACCGAAAAGCTTGGTAAAATACAGTTAAGGGAATCTGTGAGGTGGAAAGTGTCTATTCCTGCCCGCGTTTTTTTCTTTGGAAGGGTTGTAACTCCAGAAGAGCTATCACTTATGGAAAACATACCAAACGAAGCTTTTGTAGAAGGAACTATAGAGGATATAAGTGTTGGAGGTTTAAAAGTGTGCCTCAAGGGCCCTTTCGAACTAAGGGAAGGTGAAAGCCTACTAATAGAATTTGAGTGGAAGAATAATTATTTTGATCGGATACTCTCGGAGATAATAAACATAAGAAGCTTAACAGAAAAAACGTGTATAGGAGTAAAGTTTTTGAACCTAAAAAAATCACAAGAAGAAACCATAAGAAAACTTATCCTTGAAGAACAAAGGGAGGTTCTCAGGAGTTACAAAATGGGAAAGTAAACTGCTTTTAAATAACGTTCCTTTTTTTCATAGCTTTAGCTATTCTCTTTCTTGCCTGGCGTTCTCTTCTTTTCTTCTTTTCGCTTGGTTTTTCATAAAATTGACGCCTTCTTACCTCTGTTAGTATTCCCTCCTTTTCCACTATCCTCTTGAACTTTTTAAAAGCCTTTTCAAAGGATTCATTTTCTCCAACCAATACTAATACCAACCTTTTCCACCTCCTTTTAAGATTATAACATGTTTTCTGAATATTCCGCTTTTGAAGTGGCAGTTTCCCAGAGTATAGTTTTTATCACTCTAACTTCTCCCAACAGTCCCGCCTCTTCCAACCTTCGCTTTACAAAATCATAAAAGAACTTAGCAAGCGCTTCGGCCGTAGGGCAAAAATCTACAGGAAATATCTTTAACGCTCCATACTTTTCTGCCACCTGTTTGAGCTCTGTATACATCGGGTCGTTTATGTCTATTATGAAACTGTGGTCTATGGTATCTATTAACTCTTTTAAAGCATTCTTGACGTGATAAAAATCTATCACCATATCCTGCTCAGAAAGGCTATCTGAACCTAAAACTATTTCCAGAACATAGCTATGTCCGTGTAGGTTTATACATTTGTTTACCGGTATTTCTTTTCCTAAGGTAAAGCTTGCTCCCCTTCCGTGCGTTAAGTTTTGTTTCCAAACCCTGTGCCCCGCCTCGAATCTAAAGGTTTTTGATATCTGCCACTTCAAACAAGCTCCTCCACTATTTCTCTTTTTATCTCTCTTATTCTATTAAATTCATCTACGTAAACAAGAATAGGTTTGAAGTTGTGGAGCTCTTCTTGATTAAATATACTATAGGAAGCTATTATGATTATATCCCCAACTGCTCCAAGCCTTGCTGCAGCTCCGTTCAACCTTACCTCTCCAGAATATTTAGGTGCGGGTATAACGTATGTGGAAAACCTGGCGCCATTATTTACGTTGTATACTTCTATTTTTTCGTAAGGCATCAGATCTGCTGCCTCCATAAGGCTTATATCTATGGATATACTACCCTCGTAATGCAGTTCCGCTCCAGTTATACGTGCCCTGTGTATTTTGGATTTTAACATAAACCTCTTCATGGGAATATAAAAATATAAGGAAATTGTCAAAGCTTTGCAACTTTACCATTTAAGCTCGCTTCTTTTGGCGTAGGTTTGGGGTTTTGCTTGGAAGAAGTCTGTCTTTGTATCGTTTATCGTTCTAAACTGGTCTATCCACTTCATGGGGTTTTCTGTAATTTCTGGATAGAGAGGTTGATACCCAACTTGAGAGAGTCTAAGATTGGATAAATACTTGATGTATCTTTCAATAAGCTTATCGTTTAGTCCAAGTATCTGATTGTTAGTGGTGTATTTACCCCATTCTATCTCTTTTTCTGTCGCAAATTTGAAAAACTCATAAACCCACCTGTTTATCTCGGGAGTGAAAAGATCAGGCAATTCCTCTTTTAAAGTGTTGATTATGTTTCTAAAAAGCGTCACATGGGTTAGCTCATCTCTGTTTATGTACTTTATCTGTTGAACAGTGTTCAACATTTTCCCTTGCCTTCCCAATGTATAGAAAAAGGCAAACCCCGAATAAAAGTAGAGACTTTCAAGCACGTAGTTTCCGAAAACTGCCTTTATGAAATTCTCTTCATTCGGCTTTCTTATAAACTCGTTATACAGCTCAGCTATTAGTTTGTTTCTTTCCATAAGTTTTTGGTCCTCTCTCCAGTAGTTGTATATTTCATCTGCCTTTCTTGGATCTACCACGCTCTCAAGAATAAACTGATAAGAATATGAATGCAGGGCTTCTTGAAATTCCTGAGAAGTTATAGCCATTACAAGTTCAGGTGCGGTCAGGTATCTTGCAAACTCTTTCAGCATGTTTACCTGATAAGAGTCAAGGGCTATCAAAAAGCTAAGCACCATTTCATAAGCTCTTTTCTCGTGCTCAGATAGAAGTTTTTCATACTGTTTTTTGTCTTCCAGCATTGGTATTTCTTCTGGTATCCAGAAGTTGGTAAAGCCCATGGTTTTGTATAGATCAAAAGCCCATTGGTATTTGATGTTGTTTAGTTCCATTATGTTGGTTGGGTTTCCAAAAACAATTTTTCTTTTGCTTGCTTCACGATCCCCTTGTGGGTTAAAAATTAACACTCTGTCCATGGCAGGCTCCTTATTTAATTATCCTTCTTAACTTATATTTTATACGCCGAGTTGGAAATTAGAAAAATATCAAAATTGCCTTTTTAGTGTAAGGCATAGCTCTTTTCAAGAAAAAGTATGTTTTTCGATTAATTCCTCCCTGAGGCTGTTCGAAAAATCCCACATTGGGCCGTCCCCCCAACCTCTAAGGGAACTAACCTTCTCCTCACCTAACACAACTTTTTTGTCTATTGGGTATTGCTTTGCTTTGTATATAGCAGAGTCTATGTATTTGGTAGGCAGGTCAGGAAACAGTTGTCTTAGCTTTTGGTAGATTTGGCTATGGGAGTTTTTGGTTTTTAGCAGTTTATAAGCAGACCTTATGGCAGATGATTGCTTACGCATTAATTCTAAAAGCTTTTTTCTGTCGGAACTGTCCAACTGAAGTTTAAACTGCAAGCTTACATACATCAGGTTTTTATTATAACTACTCAGCATTGCCTAAAGGATTTTTAGAACAACCTTATTCCTCCCTTGACTTATAGAGTTCTTATCCTTATAAAAAAATGCTATGTTAAAAATAGCCCTAACTGGAAACATAGGCTCTGGTAAATCTACGGTGGCTAAGTTGTTTGAAGATTGCGGTTTTTACGTGTACGATGCAGATAAGATAATAAAGGATCTTTATAGAGAGAAGGGGGAAGTGTATGAAAAGGTGATAGAGGTTTTTGGCCGGGAAATCTTATCAGAAGATAACAGCATAGACACAAAAAAGTTAGCGGATATAGTATTTTCGGACAGGGGAAAGTTGAAAATTTTAGAAGATATAACCCACTCAGCTCTTTACAGAAGATTGGATGAGGTCTTTAAAACCTTACCTAAGGACGCTGTAGCAATAGTGGAGGCTTCACTCGTGCTGGAAAAGAAAACTAAAGGGAGATACGATTTTTTAGTTTTGGTCTATGCACCCTATGATGTTTGTAAATTAAGGTCTTTGGCAAAGGGGATAACGCAAGAGGACTTTGAGAGAAGATGGAAAAATCAAATGGATCCGGAGGAAAAGCTCAAGAGAGCGGACTATGTAGTGGATAACAGCGGTGATCTTAAAAAAACAAAGGAGAGAGTAGCTGAACTTTGTAAGCTATTCAAAAATTTTGTTTCATTCCAGCCTTAGATGCTTCTAATCTCATTTTCAGTCTGCATACAGAGCACACGTCACCTGTGGTTGGCTCACCGCATACCTGGCAGGGATTTAACTTTACATTCTGTTTGAGGGCAAACATCGGCCTTACCTTTCTTATAAACTCTAAGTAAAACCTTAACTTTGTCCCTGGGCTTTCCTCTTCTATCTTTGCCATTATAAGTTTGTAGCTTATAGAAGATGCGCCCACTGCGTAGGGACATTCATCTTCCACAAAGTCTATGCCAGATAGGAAGGCATACATAGCGCTTTGCTTTTCTGATACCAGGCACAGAGGTTTTACTTTTCTTACAAAACCGTTGCCTTCTTCCAGCACAGGATACTGCCTTACCAAATAATCTATATTCCAAGAGAGCACATTGCCCATAAGCACCGCGCACTCATCATCCAAATTGTGTCCCGTAGCTATTACAGAATAACCAAGTTTTTTTGCGGTAAGGTTCATGTAGTACCTTTTCAAGGTGCCACATACAGAACAAGCTGGTCTACTCTGAAGCTCTTTTAGAGTAGGTATGTCCATTATGTTCTCTTTGAGATATACAACATGAAGCTTTTTGCCGATCTTGTCCGCAAAGGCTTTAGCTTTTTTCTCCGAAAGCTCAGAGTATTCACCTATACCTAAGTTTATATAAAGGCCATCTGCTTTGTACCCCAACTTCCAAAGGGCATGCCAAAGGCCTAAGCTATCCTTCCCTCCAGAAACCGCAACCAAAATATTATCCTCTTTAGAAAACATCCTAAAGCTCTTTATTGCCTTTTCTACTCTACTTTCAAACCACTCCAAGTAGTGGGTCTTGCAAAGGGATAGTCTGTGCTCTGGCAGGTAGATAGTCCCTTTATCTGAACACTTGGCGCACCTTCTCATATCCGAAAATTTTAAACCCTAGGAAAAGAATATCCATATGAATTAGGAAAGAACGACAAAAGTGTGGTCCTGCAACTTTTCTATAGAGCCTATTTTAATCCCAGTTTAGATGTGTTGCATCATATGTTGCAACATGCAACACTTTTTAAAAAGCGAAGTATTCTAAAAACTTTGAAAATCAAGCTAACAATAAAGGTAATTTTTTGGCATTTTTTTTGCAATAAAAAATAAGTGAAAAAACCTTAAGGAGGTGTAAGCTATGGCTACACTTAGCAAGCTGAAAGAACTTATGTCCATACCTGGAGCCATTGCTGCGGGCGAGTTTTCGGATGATGGTAGGCTTTTGGCTTACTACGGAGATATTGATGAGAAGTCTGCCGAGATTGCCGCTATGATGTGTGCTGCCAACAAGCTTATGGGTAATATGCAGGCAAAGGGATGGAGTGCCTACACTGGACAGGGAGGATTTTATCCTGTTTACGGCTTTGCGGTTGCGGGTGGCAAATACGCTGCGTGCATAATGGGAAACGTGGGAGTCTTTGTGGAGTTAAGCAAGGCAGACTTTGACAAAACCTTTGAAGTTCTATCCAAATACATTTAAGGAGGTAAAGCCATGGCAAACTTGGACAGACTTATGAGCGTAAAGGGTGTTTGGGCTGCTGGGGAGTTTACTCCAGACGGCAAACTTGTTGCTTACAAAGGCAACATATCCGAAGAGCACGCAGCAATGGCTGCGATGATGTGCGCTGCCAACACGATGATGGCTGAAATGCAAACTCAAGGATACACAGCCTTTTCTGGACAAGAATGGACGCCACTTATAGGATGGGCTCTGACTGGGCCAAAGTATTCTGTGTGCGTAGTAGGTAATGTGGGAGTTTTTGTCAACAACGACGAGGTGTCCTTCAACGAAGTGTTCAACGTGCTTAGGGAAGAAGCGGGCAAATAAGAACATCCCTCGGGGGCGCACCTGCCCCTTTTTTACAGGAGGAAAAAATGTATAAGTTTCTTTCGGAGCAGTGGATAAAGGCTTACGCAGAGGATTGGAACAAAAACGAAAAGTTAAAAAATGAGCTAAAGGACTTCTCCGCAAGCATAAAGTATTACATAGAAGGGAGGGATGGAGATGCGGTTCATCTGATAGTGAAAAATGGAGAGGCTATTGAGGCAGAAAAGGCAGACAGCAAAAGTTACGACTTTGAGCTATGGGCTAGTCTGGAAAACTGGAAGAAGTTAGCTACTGGAGACATTGGGCCTAAGGCAGCTATGCTAACAAAAAGGTTAAAGTTCAAGGGTTCTATGATAACCGCCATGAAATACATGTCCGCCTTTGAGGAAAGTTTAAAGATGATGGGAAAAGTTCCCACTGATTGGGATATAAAATGAAAATTGATGGGATTTGAAACCTTTGAAAATCTCTTTGAGGGAGTTTTGGTAATAGACAAAAATCTGAGGATAGTTTATGCCAATCCATCTGCAAAGAGGCTCTTAGGTAGAGATTTAAAAGCGGGGGAGGATTGCAGGGGACTTTTTTCCATATGCGACAGCTGCCCTGCAAGGTTAGTTTTAGAAGAGGGGGAAGGGGTCCAGGTTTACGATGTGGAAATCTGGAATAAAAGGCATGCTTGTTGGAGTATGAGCCTTTTGAATGATGGTTATCTGGTGGAAACCTTCAGGGATGTTACAAACGTGGTCCACTGCATAGTGGAAGCGGAAAGACAAAGATCTTACAAAGAAGCCATACTTAACTCCATAGTGGAAGCTATACTGGTGGTAGATAAAGATGGTTTTGTTTTGGAGCACAACAATATAGCCCATCGTATGCTTTGCAGGGATGAGGAAGAAAATTTAGTAGGAAAGAACTTAAGAGAATTGATAGAACTGTCCGTAGAAGAGCTTCCACCGGAGGGCGAAAGAGCGGACGTTTATATTCAGACTCCCTGCGGAAGGCAAAAGGCCTCTGTGCTTGTCTCTCCCATGAACTCTGGCTTTGGCTATGTGGTATCTTTGTATGCTATTCAGGAAGTTTTAAGTTGTAGCTTTGGGGAAGAAAATACCCTCGTTTTTAAAAGCCCTTCCTTTCAAAAGGTCTTAGAATTAGCCCAAAGCGTGGCCGAATATCCTACAAACGTGCTCATAGAGGGAGAAACAGGAACTGGTAAGTCTTTGCTTGCTAAGTATATTCATTACATATCTCCAAGGAGAGACAAACCTTTTGTGAAGGTGAACTGTGCAGCTATTCCCGAGGGTTTATTGGAGGCTGAACTTTTTGGATACGTGAAAGGTGCTTTTACTGGTGCTTTAAAGGATAAGCCTGGGAAGGTGGAGCTGGCAGACGGTGGAACCTTGTTATTGGACGAGATTGGAGATATGCCTCTGAGCCTTCAGGCAAAGATCCTTCATTTAGCCCAAGAGAAAGAGTTTGAAAGGCTTGGAGATACAAAAACGCGTAAAGTGGATGTAAGAATCATAGCAAGCACCAATAAAAACCTAAGAGAGTTGGTTCAAAGGGGGCTATTTAGAGAAGACCTATACTACAGACTGAGCGTTATAAAAATTCACATTCCACCGCTAAGAGAGAGGGTAGAGGACATTCCCATTTTGGTAAATCACTTTATTCAAAAGTTTTCAAGAGCATACAACAGAAAGATAAAGGGAATATCTTCCGATGCTATGAAAGCTTTACTTTCTTATCCCTTCCATGGAAATATTAGGGAGCTTGAAAATATCATAGAAAGGGCGGTTATAACCGCAAAAGGGACGTTAATAAATTTAGAGGACCTTCAGTTAGATGTTAGAAAGGGTCAAGATTTTGAGGAAGAAATAGAAAGAATAAAAAAGGTGCTTGAACAGGTTGGTGGGAACAAAACGCTTGCGGCGAAAATCTTAGGAATGCACCGGACTACACTCTGGAGAAAGATGAAAGAGTTGGGTTTTAGGTTATAATTTATGTATATCCGGGGTAGCTCAACGGGCAGAGCGGGTGGCTGTTAACCACCAGGTTGGGGGTTCGAGGCCCTCCCCCGGAGCTTAAGAGGGATGATAGAGATAAAAGGAATAACCTTACCTGTAGTGCTCATCAAAGTTGATCAGGCGGATGAGGAATCGGATGTATTTGAACAATTAGACAGGTTTTTAAACTCCAAACTTTCTGAAGGTGCCTATTTTTTGGTAGAAGGGGATAAAAGTCTAACAAAAAAGATTGAGCATTTTCTAACCACAAAAAACCTGAAAAACATAAAGAAGATAGAAAAAGCTCTTGAAGAAAAAAGCACGAAGAGGCTTCTTGTGGTAGAAAAGCATTTAAGGTCTGGGCAGAAAATAGAACACAATGGGGATGTGCTTGTGCTTGGAAACGTCAATAAGGACGCACAAATCGTGGCAACAGGGAACATTGTAGTCATAGGTACTCTAAGAGGTGTAGCAGTGGCGGGAGCCCTCGGTGACGAGAGTGCGGTTGTGGTTGCTCTGCGAATGGAACCTCAACAAATAAGAATAGGGAGAAAGATAGCCATATCACACGAAGAGGAGAGAGTGTCACCCGGCTATCCTGAGATTGCAAAAGTGGAAGATGGTGCTATAATTCTTGAAAGGGTGTAAAAGTATGACCGAGGTATTCGTCGTCACCTCTGGTAAAGGTGGTGTTGGAAAGACAACCATAACTGCCAATCTATCTATAGCACTTGCAAAAATGGGGAAAAGGGTGCTTTGTATAGATGCAGATATAGGCCTTAGAAACCTGGACATGATTTTAGGCTTAGAAAATAGAATAGTTTACGATGTGCTTGATGTTTTGGAAGGAAGGGTGGACTTTCAGAAGGCTTTGGTAAAAGACAAAAGGGGTTTTAGTGTTTGGCTTTTGCCAGCCAATCAAACAAAGAATAAAGATGCGGTTGATCCAGAAAAATGGCTAAGGCTTGTGGATCATATAAAAGAATCAAACCAATATGACTATATATTTATAGATTCCCCAGCTGGTATAGAAAAGGGTTTTCAAATAGCAGCCTCCCCGGCCGATGTTGCTCTGGTGGTGGTAAATCCTGAGGTTTCCTCAGTAAGAGATGCGGATAGAATAATAGGTATGCTAGAGAATATGGGCAAAAGCGAATACAAACTGATTATAAACAGAATAAGATGGGATGCGGTAGATAAAGGTCAGATGCTCTCGGTGGATGATGTGGTGGAAATACTAAGAGCCCCATTGATAGGGGTAATTCCAGAGGAGCCAGAATTGGTGGATTATACAAACAGAGGAGAACCTATTGTGCTTGAGGATGATTATCCAGCCTCAAGAGCCCTTATAGATATAGCTAAGAGAATATTAGGGGAAGATGTGCCCATGATTTTCCATGGACATAAAAAGAGCCTCTTTGAAAAGCTGTTTGGGAAATAGACATGATATCGAATCTTCTTTCTGCACGTAGTAAGAGCAAGGACGAAGCAAAGAAGAGGCTTACTTTAGTCCTTTCCTACGAAAGAAGGGGACTTCCTCCAAATTTTTTAGAGAAATTGATAGATGACTTGGTGCATGTTTTTTCCAAATATTCTCAGTTTGATATAGACAAAATCGAAGTTGATATAAAGAGGAAAAGAGAAAACTTTGATGAGCTTTGGATTAGCATACCCTTCAAGCAATGAAGGTTTTCCTTATCGACCTTGATGGGGTTTTGGTAGGAGACAAAAAATTGAACCCTTTAGATGGATCTAAGGAGTTTTTAAAAAAGCTTGAATCTGAACAAATCCCATTCAGGGTAGTTTCCAACAACTCTACAAGGCCACCGTCAGAATTGGTAAGGCTTTTAAATGAAAAAGGTTTGAGGATCAAAGAAGAAAACCTTTTAACACCGTTGAAAATACTACCTATGTATTTAAAGTCTGTTGGCGTTCAAAGTTTGCTTTTGATAGGTATGGAGTCGGTAGAGAGGTATCTTAAGGAAGAAGGCTTTGAAGTGGTAAAAGATCACAGAGTTCAGGCGGTGGTTGTTGCTCAAGACAGAAATTTAGATTTTCAAAAATTAAAACTGGCAGTATCTGCAGTTTTTCTGGAAGGTGCAAAGATTATCCCGGTAAACCTAAGCAGGATAGTAAAGGATGATGATGGGCTTTACTTTCCAGGGGCAGGGTCTATAGCACAGATGCTAAAACACGCTACAAACTATCAGGAAGATATACCTAACTTGGGCAAACCCTCAGAAGAATTCCTAAGCTATGCTCTGCAAGGGTTAGAAAGAGGCGAAGTGTATCTTATAAGCGACGATATATACACAGATCTGATAGGTGCAAAGGCTATGGGTATAAAAACTGTGTTTATGACCACTGGCAAATACAAAAGGGAAGAGCTCAAAAGGGCTAACTTTGAACCAGAATATAGCTTTGATTCACTCAAGGAGCTAATCTCCGTTCTATTAGGTTAAAATCATCCTTTTAAATGAAGGTTTTAATCCTTGGAAGCGGTCCAAACAGAATAGGTCAGGGCATAGAGTTTGATTACGCGTGCGTGCAAGCCATTTTTGCGCTAAAGGAAGAAGGTATTCAAACCATAATGATAAACTGCAATCCAGAAACTGTTTCCACAGATTACGATACTGCGGACAAACTCTACTTTGAGCCTGTGGTTTTGGAAAATGTGTTGGAAGTCATAAGAAAGGAAAATCCTGACGGTGTTCTAATACAGTTTGGAGGGCAAACTCCACTTAAGCTTTCTATACCACTAAGAAATCTAAATATTCCCATCTTCGGCACAGACCCAGAAAGCGTAGATATAGCGGAAGATAGGGAAAGATTCAGGGACTTGATGAATAGGCTCAATATCAGACAGACGGAGAGCAAAACAGCAAGAACAAAAGAAGAAGCCGTAAAATCTGCAAGGGAAATAGGCTATCCCCTTCTTGTAAGACCTTCCTACGTGCTTGGTGGTAGAGCTATGAGGATAGTTTATGAAGAAGAGGAGCTACTGGATTACCTGGAGGAAGCGGTGGAGGTAAGCTACGAGAAACCCATACTCTTGGACAAATATCTATCTGACAGCGTGGAAGTGGATGTGGATGCTATAGGAGACGGCGAGGAATTTTTAATAGGTGCGGTTATGGAACATATAGAGGAGACTGGCATTCACTCAGGTGATAGCGCCGCATCCATTCCGCCTTACACGCTTAAAGAAGAAGTTGTTGAAGAAATAAAACAAAAGACCAGGCTAATAGCTAAGGCTCTTAAGGTAAGAGGGCTTATCAACCTTCAGTTTGCGGTGAAGGACGGAGAGGTCTACATACTGGAGGTTAATCCGAGAGCGTCCAGAACTGTACCCTTTGTTAGCAAAAGCATAGGTTATCCTCTGGCAAAATTAGCTGCTAAGGTATGCGTGGGTAAAAAGCTAAGGGATCTAGTACCGGAGGTTTTTGAAAGACTTGAGAAAGGTCAAACCCATTACTGTAGCGACTTTTTACCAAAGGACTGGGAATACTATACTGTTAAAGAGGTTGTTTTTCCTTGGAACAGGTTCCCCGAGGTGGACCCAGTTTTAGGACCAGAGATGAAAAGCACGGGCGAGGTGATGGGTATAGACAAAAAGTTTGGACTGGCTTACTACAAAAGCCAGCTTGGAGCTGGCAGTAGGTTGCCAACGGAGGGAAAAATTTTTATAAGCGTAGCTGATAGAGACAAGCCTAAAGTGGTTGATTTAGCAAAGGGTTTTATAGACCTTTGCTTTGAGGTGCTGGCAACCTCTGGAACATATAAGTTTTTGAAAGAGCACGGAGTTAGCGTAAAGCATGTGCTGAAGGTATCCGAAGGAAGACCAAACATAGTGGATATGATAAAGAACGGGGAGGTTCAGGCGGTGATAAACACACCCACGGGCAGAAGGGCAAGAACGGATGCATACCATATCAGAAGGGCCACAGTCCAGCAGGGAATTCCATACACAACTACACTAAGAGGAGGGTATGCCATGCTTGAGGCCATAAGGTGCTATTTGGAAAGTGGAAAAAAGCTAAAAGTATACTCTCTTCAGGAGGTCTTTGATGAGGTATAGATACAGACCATACACTTACAAAGACCCAAAAAGTAAAAGCACGTCTTTTATAAAACTCATAAGAAGGCTAGCCATCCTTTCTTTGGTTTTTATCAGTTTTTACACACTATTTTTGTTAGTTGGCACAAGGCCTGAAGTTGAAAATGTGGATGTCTTGAAGTTAATACCTGCGGAAGGTAACTATGTTTTAAATACGAGTAGTGCCAAAATAAAGAAGGCAGAGCTTGTTATAGAACAAGAGGGAAAATCTCACTTGGTGTTAAAAGAAGAATTTCCCCAAGGTACGGATAGGATAGAGATAAAGATAAACAGTAAGTCCATAGGGCTTAAAGAAGGAAAAGCCACCGTAAGGTTAAAGCTAAACTCTGGCTTTTTAAGGACAAAGCAGTATGTTTTAGATGCGAACGTAGACTTAACTCCACCATCCTTGGAGGTTATATCTCACTCCCGGGATATCAGGCAGGGTTCCACGTTTGCCATAAAAGTAAAAAGCGATGGATCTAAAGCAGACCTTGATGTAAATGGGCTTAAAATTGATATGATAAAAATAAAGGAAAATCAGTATTTTGCTTTAGTTCCCATTCCTTTAGATGGAGAAAGGCTGGAGATAAATCTGACGGCACAGGACTTGGCTGGAAATAAAACCAGCAAAAGCTTAAATCTTGCTGTAAGGAAAGCATACTTCAAAAAAGAGCACATTAGACTGACTGATGACTTTATAAACTCGGTTATATATCCCCTCTTGGGAGAAGAGGCCAGAGGTTTAAGCCCTGAAGAAGCTTTCAGAAAAATCAACGAAGATTGGAGACACAAAGACATACAGAAAATATCCCAAATATGTAAAGAAAGTGAGCCATCAAAACTCTGGAATGGTGAATTTATACGACTTCCCAAAAGTAAAGTAGTATCAGATTATGGAATTGAGAGGTTTTACTACTATGGGGACAAGCAGATAAGCTACAGCAGACACATGGGTTATGACTTTGCTTCTGTGGAGCAGGCTTCGGTTTTGGCGTCAAACGATGGAGTGGTAGTCTTTGTAGGAGACCTTGGAATATACGGCACTACGATCATAATAGACCACGGCCTTGGTCTTTTCAGTCTTTATGGACACCTTTCAAACACTTTAGTAAAAGAAGGTCAGTTTGTAAAAAAGGGAGAAATTATTGGAAACACGGGTAAAACAGGTCTTGCTCTCGGAGATCACCTGCACTTTGGCATTCTTATCCATGGTTATGAGGTAAATCCTATCTATTGGTTGGATGCAAAGTGGATAAAGAATAACATAGAGAGTGTATTAGAACAATGATAAAAAAGCTCAGAAGAGAGCTAACATTAATTTTACTACCTTTTATATCTATCGTCCTTAGAACCTTAGGCAGGACTATAAGATGGCAGAACCGCTATGACTTTGAAAGGGATAGAGGAAAGATATATGCCCTTTGGCACGGAAACGCTTTGGGTTTAGCTTTGTTTGGTATGGATAGGGGTATTGTGGTGTTGGTAAGCAGGTTTAGGGACGGAGATATAGCGGACGGTATTCTAAAAAGACTTGGTTTTGAGACTGTTAGAGGTTCAACGGAAAACGGTAAAGAAGAAAAGGGAGGCAGAACTGCAATTTTGAAGCTTATGGAGCTTTTAAAAAGTGGTAAAAACGTAGCTATCACTGTAGATGGTCCAAAGGGACCAGCCTACAAAGTTAAGGAAGGTGTTGTATTTTTAGCTATGAAAACCAAAGCAAAAATTATTCCTGCCTGTGTAAAGTTTGAAAAGTTCGTAAGATTAAACACCTGGGACAATCTGATAATACCCTATCCCTTCACGAAGGGTTGGCTTTTGGTAGGAAAGGAAATAGAGGTCAAAGAATCTAATGAGCTAAAAGAGAAGCTAAAGGAGCTGGAAGGGGAACTTCTCAGACTTGAAAGTTTATCCTGAGGCAGCCCAGGATAAGATCCTATAAAAACTCCTTTTTTGTCAAAAATGAAAGTTGAGGGGAGAAAAACTATTCTGTAGTAGTCGTTAAATTTAACTTCTGGATCTAAAACTGTGATAAACTCAGGCTTTATTCCTATCTCTTTGTATGCCTTTATTACATCCTCTTTAACCATAGCGACCGCATAGGACAAAACGTAAAGGTCCTTTCTATTTTTGGAGATCTCGTTGAGTAGTTTTAAATCTCCTGCATGTCCTACACACGTCCTACTCCATACGTAAATGACTACCTTTTTCCCTTTTAACTCCTTCAAAGACAACTGCTTGCCTTCTAATGTCTGAAGTTTTACGGGCGGAATGGTCTGCTTTTGACTACAAGAAAGGGCAAAGAAAAAAGCAAAGGCTATTATAAACTTCACACTCTTGCGAGTATCTTTTCCTTGAAGTCTGCCAGGGTAGGCTTTATCCTTACGGTTTCTTTTAGATGACCTTCAAGCACCTCCAAAGTTTTATAGCCGTTGCCTGTGATATAGACTACCACCGTTTCGTCTGGTTTTAAGGCTCCCCTTTGAGCTAACTTCTTTAGAACCGCTATGGTAGTTCCGCCCGCAGTTTCGGTAAAGATTCCCTCCGTTTCTGCCAAGAGCTTGATACCTTCTATAATCTCTTGGTCCGTTGCTATTTCCCAATCTCCTAAGCTTTCTCTGGTAACCTGCAGAGCGTATATGCCGTCCGCTGGATTGCCTATTGCGATAGACTTTGCTATGGTGTTTGGCTTAACTGGTTTTATATAATCCCTTCCTTCCTTCCAAGCTTGGGCTATGGGACTGCAACCCTCCGCTTGAGCCCCATAAACTCTTGTTTTTACCTCATCTATCAGACCTACAAGTTTCATCTCCTTTAGACCTTTCCATATTTTTGTGATAAGAGAGCCAGAAGCAGCTGGAGCTACCACCGCATCCGGAGCTCTCCATCCAAGCTGCTCCACTACCTCAAAGGCAAGAGTTTTGGAGCCTTCCGCATAATAAGGTCTTATGTTTATGTTTACAAAAGCCCAGTAGAGTTCGTTAGCTATTTCAGAACACAGCCTGTTTACGTCGTCATAGTTTCCCTCCACAGCCACAACTGTGGGAGAAAAGACAAGGCTTCCGTATATTTTCTGAGATTCTAAGTTTGCTGGTATAAAAACAAAGCAGTTTAGTCCGGCCTGCGCGCTGTGAGCCGCCACGGAGTTTGCCAAATTACCCGTGGATGCACATGCGGCGGTATCAAAACCAAACTCCACAGCCTTTGAAAGAGCCACAGAAACAACCCTGTCTTTGAATGAGAGGGTAGGATGATTTACCGAATCGTCCTTTATGTATAGCTCTTTTAGACCAAGGACCCTTCCGAGGTTTTCCGCCTTTCTAAGAGGAGTAAATCCCGCCGTAAGCCCAACCTTAGGTTCTTCTACTGGCAAAAGGTCTATGTATCTCCAAAGACTTTTTGGTCCCTTTTCTATTTTATCCCTGGATAGGTTTTTCCTTATCTCTTCGTAGTCATAAACTACCTCCAGGGGCCCAAAGCAAAACTCGCAAACGTGTATTGGCTCTACAGGATACTCTTTTCCACACTCTCTACACTTTAGACCTTTTACCTTAGCCATAGCATTAACATTATAAGTAAAATTTTCCCTTACTGTACTGTTAAAATAAAGTCCAATGTTCAGAGAAAAGATAAAGAACTTACATTTTGTGGGAATAGGCGGTATAGGCATGAGCGGGATTGCTCAGGTGCTTTTGCAGATGGGTTATAAAGTATCCGGCTCGGACCTGAAAGAAAATAAAAACACCCAACTTTTGAGAAGCATGGGTGCAAAGATCTTTATAGGTCACAGGGAGGAAAACATAGGCGATGGGCAAGTGGTGGTATATTCCTCTGCAGTCCCTGAGAACAACCCTGAAATACAGGAGGCAAAAAGAAGGGGTATTCCAGTTATCTCTCGTGGGGAGATGCTTGCGGAGCTCTTTCGCCTAAAAGAAGGTATAGCGGTTTGTGGTTCTCACGGTAAAACCACCACCACCTCTATGATAGCTCACGTTATGTATGAGGGGGGGCTGGATCCTACCGTAGTTGTGGGAGGTATTCTAAAGAGCCTTGGTAGCAATGCCAAGCTTGGAAAGGATAACTTGATTGTCTCGGAAGCTGATGAGAGCGACGGGTCCTTTTTAAAGCTTAAACCAACCGTTTCCGTAATCACTAACATAGATAAAGAGCACCTGGGATTTTACAAAGATATTGAAGAGATAAAGCAGGCTTTTTTGGAGTTTGCAAACAGCGTGCCCTTTTATGGTTTTTGCGTTATGAACGTAGATGATTCAAATAGCATGGAGCTTATTCCAAAGGTTTCTAAAAGAGTAATAACATATGGCATACATCAACCAGCTCAGGTAAGAGCTAAAAATCTAAGTCAAGAATGGGGCCATTACACCTTTGAAGTTTTGTGGAAGGATAAACCAATTGGAAAGGTAAAGCTCGGTGTGCCGGGAAAACATAATATCTACAATGCTTTGGCTTGCATATCTGTATGTCTTGAAATGGATATAAAACCCAGGATTATATTTGACGCTTTGGCGCACTTTAAGAACGCAGAAAGAAGGTTGGAATTTAAGGGAGAGTTCAATGGATGTGTAGTTTACGACGACTACGGACATCATCCAACGGAGATAAGGGTGGTTTTAGATAGCTTAAGGGAACTTTATCCTGGAAAAAAGACATTATTGGTTTTCCAACCACACAGATACTCAAGAACCTACCATCTGTTTGACGAGTTTGTGAAGGTTTTAAAACTGGCGGACATCTGTATAGTTACGGATATATATCCAGCAGGAGAGGAGAACGTCTTTGGTGTATCCTCAAAGACCCTGGCAGAGAAAGCACAGTGCATGTATATTTCAGAAAAAGAAGAGCTCTTTTCATGGTTGGAAGAACATGCTAAGGACTGTGTCTTGCTTTTTATGGGTGCGGGCAGTATAGGAAAGTGGTCTGAGGAGCTTTTAAATGAGAGGACTTTCGGGTAAAAGTTGGGTATTGTTAAGCGAATTAATAAAACCTGATGCAGACAAAATACATAGCCTTGGACCCATAGTAGCTCAAATTTTGGCAAACAGAGGTGTGGATGAATCTGCCTTAGACCTAAGGTTAAAAAATCTTTCCCCCCCTTACAGCATACCCAACCTAAGTAGAGCCGTGGATAGGATAAAGAGGGCCATATTAAAAAAGGAGAAGATAATTCTGTTTGGTGATTACGATGTGGATGGTATAACAGGGACAGCGTTGCTTTATAAGTTCCTAAAAGCTGCAGGAGCTACCGCAATTCCAATAGTCCCAAGCAGGCAGTCTGGTTATGGCCTGAACAAAAAGCTGGTAGATAAGTTTTCAAAGTACGCAGATTTACTCATAACCATAGATAACGGAACAACGGCAGTGGAGGAGCTTAAGGCATTTGGTAAGGATTCTATAGTTATAGACCATCACAATATCGGAGAAGATATACCAACTACTATTTTAGTGAATCCTAAGCTAATTGAAGATTTACCAACAGAATTTAAAGAGCTGTCCTCCGCCAGTTTGGTCTTTTACCTTACAGCAGTCCTATCCAAAGAGTTGAACATGAGTTATGACCCAAGGGTAGACATGTACATACCCGCCATAGGCACGCTGGCGGATTTTATGCCTTTGAACGTGCTAAACAGGATAATAGTGTCTTATGGTATAAGATGTCTTGAATACATTCAAAAAGGGCTTATAGTTTCCCACGGTATAAAGGCCTTGATGGAAACTGCGGGAATAAACGGCGCTATAACTTCAAGGGACATATCCTTTTCTATAGTCCCAAGGCTGAACGCTCCTGGGAGGGTATCAAGACCTTCCATAGCTCTAAAGCTGTTTTTAGCGGAAGATGAAGATAGGGCAAAGGCTTTTGCAAAGAAAATAGAGGAGATAAATCAAAGAAGAAAGCTTATAGCTCAGAAAGCTTATGAGTTGGCTCTAAAGCAGGCTTTATTGCAGGAGGACAGAAGGTTTATCGTGGTTGTTCTGGACAGTTGGGCTGGGGGCGTGGCTGGTATTTTGGCAGGAAGACTTTCTTCCATGTTTCAAAAGCCGGCGGCTGTCTTTGTTGTGGGGGATCACGCTGTTGGCTCTGTAAGAAGCGCCAATGGAATAAACGTTTACGAAGGTTTAAGTAAGATCTCCCATCTATTCCTTAGATGGGGCGGGCACGCTTATGCGGTGGGATTAACCATTGAGAAGGAAAAGATACCTATCTTTAAAGAATTGGTTGAAGAGGTTTTTGTGGATGTACAGGACCTTCCCACTCTTGAAATAGATATGGCTCTACAGCCAGAGTCTATAACTTCAAGGTTAATAGAAGACCTTCACAAGCTTGAGCCCTTTGGAGAGGGTTTCCCAGCGCCTACCTTTATGTGTGATGTTAGACTCGTGCCGATCAGTTGCGATGAGAACAAACTTGAGCTAAGGTCAGATAAATACAATCTCTTTCTGTGCTGGGACAAAGATCTAAAAAGAAAGATTCTCAAAAAAGGTCGTATAGAAGGAAAAGTGGCATATCAAATAGACTTAAGAAATCCAAGGAGATTAATACTGGTAGACGTGGAGGACAATGGGTAAGCTAACTATTTTAGGTGGTGGGCGGTGGGGAACAGCTCTTGGACTGCATCTTTCAAAAAAAGGCTTTGAGATAATTTTCTTTGATAGAAATTCGGCTGTGGTTGAAAGCTTAAGAAAGGGTAAGGATGCATACTGGGGGATGGAGTTTGCGAAAAATCCAAGAGCCACCAACGTATTGGATGAAGCCATAGAATTTTCTGATCTTATAGTGATAGCCCTTCCAGTGCAAGTAATAAGGGGGGTGCTGGAAAAGCCAAACCTTAGAGGAAAGGTGGTAGTATCTGCCTCCAAAGGATTGGAGGTGGGGACTTCCAAAAGAGTTTCTCAGATAGTTCAAGAGCTCTGCCGAGACTGCAAGACCTTCGTTCTGTCTGGCCCATCCTTTGCGGAAGAGGTGGCAAAGGGGCTTCCTTGTGCAGTGGTGCTTGCGGGAAAAGACTTGGATACTTTAAAGGAATTAAGAGGTGTATTCCATTCTGAAACTTTCAGAGTTTATCTTTCTGAAGATACAGTGGGTGTTGAGTTAGGTGGTGCTTTAAAGAATGTGATAGCTATTGCGTGTGGTATATCGGACGGTCTCGGTTTTGGAGACAATGCTAGGGCTTCTTTGATAACCCGCGGTTTGGCGGAGATAGTTAGAATAGGATCTTCTTTGGGGGGTAAAAAGGAAACCTTTTACGGGCTTTCTGGTTTGGGAGATTTAGTGCTAACTTCCACTTCTTCTAAATCCAGAAACAGAACCTTTGGCTTTTTGTTAGGGCAAGGATTGAGTGTAGAAGAGGCAGAAGCTCGCATAGGGCAGGTTGTGGAGGGCAAAGAAACAGTTAAAGCTGTAAAAAAACTAACGGAAGAGCTAAAAATATACGCTCCTATATCTTGGGCTGTTTATCAGGTTGTGGTTGAAAACATTCCACCTGAGCAGGTGGCCCGTGATCTTCTTCTGAGACCTCCTCAGAGAGAGTTTGAATATTTATAAGCTCCCCTGGGTAAAAGTATTCTTTGCAAGCTTCGCATAGAAATATACCACCCCCACAGCATTCTATTATCTCTAAAAGTCTTCCACACTTAGGACAGGTTTCCATTGAGGTTATAATCTATCCCATGGATATTCTTATGGGATTAGGTAAAGCAGGTTTGAAGAAAAGTGGAGAGCCAGACATACTCGTTATCCTCCTTCCTCAGTCCTGTAATGCTTCCTTTTTATTTACGAGCAACCATTTTAAGTCCGCCAGCGTTTTGTACTCAGAAAAGGTGCTTAGAGGAACAGATAGAATAAGAGCTATGGTTATAAACAGTGGAAATGCTAACTGCGGAGTAGGTCAGGAAGGTATAATGCATGCAGAAATGATGGCAAGAGAGGTGGCAAAGCATTTGGACATTGACCATAAGGAGGTTCTTGTTTTTTCCACAGGGGTTATAGGCAAGCCTCTTCCTATTGAAGATGTGTTAAAGGGAATAACATCTGCTTGTAAAATATTGGAGCCTTTGGATTTAAAAAGGGCGAGCCAGGTTATCTCTACAACGGACAGATTCCCTAAGTATGATTTTGTAAAAAAAGGTAGCTTAGAGGTTTTTGGTTTTGCGAAGGGTGCAGGTATGATACACCCTAATATGGCTACCATGCTTAGCTTTGTATTTACTAATGCAGACATTGACAGTTTAACGCTTACGGAACTTCACAGAGAAATAAACGAAAAGACATTTAACTCTATAACCGTAGATGCTTGCACCAGCACCAACGATAGCTTTGGCTTAATAAGCCTTGGAGTCTTAAAAGAAGATTTGGAGAATGTAAGACAAGCAGTAGAAGAAGTTTCGTTAAACTTGGCAAAAAAGATAGTGGAAGATGGAGAGGGTGCAACCAAGATAATAAAGGTCATTGTAAAAAATGCATCCTTGAGCATAAAGGCTAAGGCTATAGCTGAGAAAGTGGCAACATCCAATCTCGTTAAGACTGCTATCTTTGGAAAAGACCCAAATTGGGGAAGGATCGTGGCGGCTGCAGGCTCTACTCCCTTTCCCATAGACCAGTTTAAAATGAAGGTTTATATAGGCAATCATTTGGTATATGACGGAAAGGCCCATCCAAAGGCAGTAGAAGGAGCAAAAAGATACTTAGAGGAAAACAAAGAAATAGAGATAACAATAGACCTGGGGGAAGGAAAAGAGAGCTGGGTTTATTATTCCTCAGATCTTTCCTATGATTACATAAGAATAAATTCAGAATACACTACTTAAGTCTTTATCAGCTCACCCATCTTGAATATGGGCATATACAGTGCGATTAATATAAGACCTACCACACCACCTATAAACACTATAAGCATGGGTTCTATAAGCTTTATCATTCCATCCACAGTTTTATCAAACTCATCCTCGTAAAATCTGGCTATGGTTTCCAGCATGTCGTCAAGTCGGCCAGTGTCTTCACCGACCTTTATCATAGCTATGACTACTTTTGGGAAAAGGCCAGTCTTTTCCAGGGCTCTGTACATAGGTTCTCCTTCTATAACTTCCTTTTTTGCCTGCTCTACCGCCTCTTTTATGACTAAGTTGTCCGTTGTCTGTCCTGCTACTTCAAAAGCCCTTTCCAAAGCTACACCGGCGGAAAACAGAGCGGCCATCGTTCTAGCAAACTTAGCCATTGTGCTTTTTACAACCAAATCATTCATCTTTGGCACTCTTAAGGAAAGCTTATGTACACCTTTTCTAAAAGCGTAGTTATTGCGGTATAAATACCTAAATACAAGCGAAAAAGCAACTATTGAAATTATCACCGTTGGAAGACTGTTTCTCAAGGCGTTTGATGCTGCAATCAGCATCTGGGTTGGCAGAGGCAGTTCTCCTCCTAAGCTGGAGTAAATCTCGGCAAAAGTCGGAACTAGAAAATACAGTATGCCTGAAACTATAAAGGTAGCTACCACAACTACAAAGGTGGGATAAAAAGAAGCGCTCTTTATCTTGCTTTTGATCATAGCGATCTTTTCGTAATAATCCGCAGCTTTAATCAGGGAAGCATCTAAATTTCCAGTTTCTTCACCCACTTTTACAAGGTTTACCACAAACTCTGGGAAAACATTGGGGTGCCTTTGCATTGCAGCCGATACTCCCATCCCTTCATTTATCCTAGTGGCTACATCCTTTGCTGCGGATGCAAGTCTTTTATTAGGCGTTTGATCTGCTATAATGTTTAAAGCGTCTACCAGATTTAACCCAGCGTTAACCATAGTTCCTAACTGTCTGCAGAATATGGATATGTCCCTATCACTTACACCACCAAAGGGTAGTTTTATACGTACACTTTCCTTTTCTCCAACCTTCTTTTCTCCTTTATCAAGCCTTTCTATTTGGACTAGGGAATAATTACCCTTAGAAAGCTCAACCAAGAGCTCATCTTCGCTAGGATAATTTCCTTCCTGTTCTATTATGTTTCCTGCTTCATCTATAACTTTGTACCTAAACCTTGGCATGTTTATCCTCTTAAACCAAGCATACGCTCAAGTTCCTTGATATCTGGAGAGTACTTGTAGGCATCTTCCAAGGTTATTAGACCTCTTTTGTAAAGGGAGAAAAGAGATTGATTCATAGTTTGCATGCCGCTTTCACTTTGGCCACTTTGCATTAAAGAATAAACTTGCTGCAGTTTGTTTTCCCTTATTAAGTTCCTTATGGCTGTGTTTGGGATGAGCAGTTCATATGCCAAAACACGACCCCCACCAATCTTAGGTATTAGCTTCTGGGAGATAACACCCTGCAACACAAAGGACAACTGTATTCTGATTTGTTCCTGTTGGCTTGGTGGAAAAACATCTATTATACGGGTAATTGTGGAAATGGCGGTGTTTGTATGCAAGGTCCCAAAAACCAGGTGCCCTGTTTCTGCAGCTCTTAGAGCTGTTTCTATAGTTTCTAAATCTCTCATTTCTCCCACAAGGATTACATCTGGATCTTCTCTTAATGCCGATCTGAGAGCATCTGCAAAATTATCCACGTCTTCACCTATTTCCCTTTGATTGACTATGCTTTTTTTATGACGAAATACGTATTCTATAGGGTCTTCTATTGTTATTATGTGATAGGGAAAGGTTTCGTTTATATAGTTGATAAGTGCGGCTAATGTGGTAGTCTTACCCGAACCCGTTGGACCTGTTACCAAGATTAGTCCCATACTTTTGTGACAGAGTTCTAAAACTCTATTTGGTAGTCCTACTTCTTCAATTGTCATTATTTTGCTTGGAAGTCTTCTAAAGACTCCGGCCACCGAACCTCTTTGAAAAAAAACATTAGCCCTAAACCTACCCACATCCTTTACTCCAAAAGAAAAATCTACCTGCCCCTTCTCCTCTAACTGTTTTCTGTGCTTTTCTGACATGATTGAATATATGAGGTGCTGGGCCATCTCAGGAGTAAGCACGGGATAATCCGCCAAAGGAGTTATCTTACCATCCACCCTTACTGCAGGCTTAAACCCAGCAGTTATATGTATATCGGATGCCTTTAACAGCATAGCCCTGTATAGTATTTCTACTAATCTTATTTCTTGAGCCTGGACTGTTTCTGTTGGCACCATTGCTTATCCCTCTTTCTGTTTTATTATAATTTAATCCCAGATTTAATAGTTGTGTTTTTTCCAAAAGGAAATTCTGGGCTTTGCGTTTTATTGTGTGGTCAATATATTACTTGCCTTATTAATGTGTAGGCATATAATTAAGAGCGGAGGTTTTTATGGAATTTAATTTTTCACAATTGAGTGAGCAATTAAGGAGGGCTATAAAAGACTTAGGTTTTGAAAAGCCCACTCCTATTCAAAAAGAAGCTATACCCTTAGC
The DNA here is from genome assembly GCF_036781485.1 of Thermocrinis sp. Lineage (NCBI taxonomy): Bacteria > Pseudomonadati > Aquificota > Aquificia > Aquificales > Aquificaceae > Thermocrinis > Thermocrinis sp. Next base: position 51,396 of record NZ_DAIQAX010000001.1, on the reverse strand, counting down.
ACTCAAGGGTTATGATATTCTGGGACAAGCAGCTACGGGAACTGGCAAAACTGCGGCCTTTGGAATACCAATAATAGAGGGTATTAGGAAAGAAGATAGCTTGAAGGCTCTTATACTCACACCTACAAGAGAGCTCGCAATTCAGGTAAAAGAACAAATTCAGCATCTTGCCAAGTATAAGGGACTGAAAGTTTCTGTGTTTTACGGTGGAACGCCTGTAGCAAAAAACATTGAGTTTTTAGAAAAAAATAATCCTAACATAGTGGTAGGAACGCCCGGAAGGATTAAAGACCTGATCAACAGATCTGCCTTAGACCTTAGCAGGGTTTCATACTTCGTGCTTGATGAAGCGGACCTGATGCTTGATATGGGGTTTATTGAAGATGTAGAATACATACTAAAACATGTACCTTTGCAAAGGCAAAACTTTATGTTCTCGGCTACCATACCAAAGCAGGTGGAGGAGCTTGCTAAGAAACATCTTAGAAAGGACTATAAGTTTACAAGAGTCATAAATGCAGAACTTAAGCCCAAAATAGAAGAGAGGTTGATAAAGCTAAATTCTCCAGGACAGAAGATTTCTGAGTTAGAGAAGATATTAAGAGATCATATATTGGAAAGGATCATTATATTCGTCAGAACACGCAAGGACGCTAAGGAACTAGCAGAAAGATTGCTAAGTAAGAACTTTAACGTAGTATCTCTTCATGGAGATATGACGCAAAAACAGAGAGAGAATGCTTTAAGACTGTTTAAAGAAGGAAAGGTAAAAATTGTGGTTGCTACTGATGTGGCATCTCGTGGTTTGGATATAAAGGGTGTAGGTGTGGTTATAAACTATCACATACCCGAAGATCCGGAGGTCTATATACATCGTATAGGAAGGACGGGGAGAATTGGCAATTATGGAAAAGCTTACAGCTTTGTGACACCAGAAGACAGTAGAGCTCTGTGGAGGATAAAAAAATTAAAGGAAAGTTATCAGAATATATGAATATTTGTATTTCTTATGGGTATATAAAAAGTTTTTAGTTGCCAAGTGGCAAGTCTATAGTTTAATTCTAAAGAAAAATCATTTTTGGGAGGTACTCAAATGAAGAAGGCAATTTTTTTATCCTTAGGGATTGTCAGTAGTGGCTTAGCTATCAATGTCTTTATAGGTCCAGAGTACGCGAAAGAGTTGTGCAATGTTTGGAACAACACTCCAAGATTAACCGAAGAGTTGGGCAAGAGTGAGAGCTGGACTGCGGTGCCAGAAAGGAAAATTTTCATCTACAGAGAAGACTGCTCCGCAGAAAAGCAAATACAGCTAACTATAAAGAATGAAGGTGGTAAATCTATATGCGTTTATGGCGGGCCGGCTAAGGATAAAAGGGGAAAGGACGACTTTTTGATGTATGCTGAAACAAAAAGATGGGAGGAAATGGGAAAAGGTCAGTATGGACCTATGAAAGCTATGATGCTTGGTAGATTAAAGTTTGAAGGACCAAAGGGCGTAGCTATGAAGAACATGGGACCCTTTGAGGCATTCCTAACAGCCATAGGCAAACCAGCTTATGATGCAAGCAAGTGCCCTTAAGATAGAATTTCAAAGGTATTACTAGTTCCAATGCGCTGAGCTCCAAGGGACAGGAACTGAGCAACCTGTTCCTTGGTCTTTATCCCACCGGATGCCTTAACTTTCAATCTACCCTTTAAAGCGTTTAAGAGTAATTTAACATCTTCCAGAGTAGCTCCAGTGGGGGCAAAACCGGTGGGCGTTTTCACAAACTCCATACCACTTTCTGCTATGAGCTCCACGGAAAGGACTTTTTGCTCCTCATTTAGGTATGCTGTCTCTATTATTACTTTCCTTATTGACCATTCCGTATTTCTCGCCAGTGCTAATAGCTCTTCTCTCACGTAATCTATAAATCCGCTTCTGAGGGCCGAAAAGTTCATCACTATATCCAAGCATACCCTTAGTTCCTTTCCTGCGAGCTGGACAGCGTAAACCCTCAAATCTACACAGCTATATCCATGAGCTTATGCCGTAGGTCAGGTCATGGTATATTGAAAGCAGAGCCTTTGCGCCATCACCAGCTGCGGTAATTATCTGTTTTGCAAAGATGTTTGTGCAGTCGCCCGCAGCGTATATGCCCCTTTCAGAAGTCCTATTGTTGCAATCTATGATTATCTCACCCTTGCTTGTTAGCATAACTCCAAGCTTTTCTGCAAGCTTCGTGTTTGGCTCAAGTCCAATTTCCACAAAAAGCCCCTCCACTTCTAACTCATATTTTTGTTTTGTCTCCAGATTTTCTACTACGATAGCTTTTAAGAAAAGCCCATCTCCCTTTGCTTCTAAAACTCTATGTCTTAGCAAGGGTGTAACTCTTCTGTCTTTGAGAACTTTCTCTTTTAAAATTTCATCAGCTCTAAAATTGTTTGATATTTCCAGAAGGTAGATACTTTTTGCGTAGTTTAGGAGCTGTTCTGCTGCCTCAAACCCAGAGTTTCCACCCCCCACTACAGCCACGCTTTTGTCTTTAAAGAAAGGTGCATCACAGGTATAACAGTAAGAAACGCCCCTTCCAGTGTATTCCCTTTCTCCGGGTATGTTTAAGCGCCTATGTTCCGCTCCAGTGCAGAAGAGTATGGTTTTTGTAGAATAAGCCTGCCCAGAGGCAGTTATAACCTCAAAGCCCCCATCAATTTTTCTAACATCCACCACCTCGTCTATTATGGGTTCTACCTCCATCTTTTTCATGTGCTCCATCATTTTTTCCACAAAGATGATCCCATCTACTATTGCATAACCAAGGTAGTTTTCAATGTTGCCGGCTTTTATTACCTGTCCGCCCACATCCTTTGTAATTAATAGAAAATCCATCTTTTTCCTGGCAGCATATATAGAAGCTGATATGCCAGCAGGTCCTCCGCCGATGATGATAAGCTGTCTCATAGGTCTATCCTCGCAAATTTCTTTCTACCTTCCTCAAATATATCTCCACCGTATATGTCGTTTGCCACTATCACAGGAAAGTCTTCCACCACGAGCTTTCTTATAGCTTCCGTGCCAAGGTCTTCGTAGGCTATAACTTCTGAAGATTTTATAGCTCTCGCAAGAAGTGTAGCTACTCCTCCTACCGCCGCAAAGTATACTGCTTTGTATTTAACCAAAAGCTCCCTAACCTGAGGACTTCTGTATCCTTTTCCTATCATACCCTTTAGCCCAAGCTTTAAAAGTGGCTCTACGTATTTGTCCATCCTTATGGCTGTGGTGGGTCCTGCAGAGCCTATTACCTGCCCAGGTTTTGGTGGGGTTGGTCCAACATAGTAGATTATTTGACCTTTGAGGTCAAAGGGTGGTGGCTCTCCCTTTTCCAAACTTTCAACCATCCTTTTGTGTGCTGCATCCCTGGCTGTGTATATAACACCGTTTATCAAAACCTTATCCCCGGCCCTTAAGCTTTCTACTATCTCATCCGTTAAAGGAGTGCTAATTCTTATCATGTGTTATAATTTTAACTGAAAGGCCCGGTAGCTCAGTTGGTAGAGCACCCGGCTGAAAACCGGGGTGTCGGCGGTTCGAGTCCGCCCTGGGCCACTTTAAATCTGGGGAACAAAATGAGACGCATAAACGTAGGTATAGCTGGTCTCGGTAAGGTGGGTAGTCAGTTCCTTGATGCTTTGCTCAGTGTTAATACTGACAACGTAAAGATCATCGCAGTTGCAGAGCCAAGAGAGGACTTAGAAAGCGTAAAAAAGGCAAAAGAAAATGGAATAGCTTACTACAGAGACGCGAGGGATATGTTAAGCTCCCTTGAGGATGCGATAGATGTTCTTTTTGAACTAACCGGGGATGCAGTTGTAAGGACAGAACTTTATGATATTTTGAGTAAAACTGCAAACAGAAAAACCGTAATAGTTCCAGAGCCGGTGGCCTTTCTCATATGGAGCCTCATCACCCATAAAAGTTCATAGCAAAACGCTTTCTGAGTTTTTAAATTATTTTGTATGCTCAAGGAAAAATTTGCCTATTACTCTTTAAGAGACTATTTAAAGGGAAAGTATGGCAGAAGGGTCCAAAAGATAACTGTGTCTTTGCCCTTTACCTGTCCTAACATAGATGGGACAAAAGCTTACGGAGGATGCACCTATTGCTTTTCTGGCACAAGACCCGCTCACCTGAGCCCCTCCGTGCCTTTAAAAACTCAGATAGAAGAAGGTATACGTAGGGCAAAGGAAAGATACGGTAGAAATATTCTGTTCTTTGTCTATTATCAGTCCTATTCAAACACTTACGGAGAGAAGGATTATCTAAAGTCTATCTACGACACTGCTTTGGAATTTGACGAGGTGGTGGGAATAGATGTGGGTACAAGACCCGACTGTGCTCCTGAGTGGGTCCTTGACCTTTTGGAGAGCTATACAGAAAAGGGCTTGGAGGTTTGGATAGAGTATGGGCTTCAATCTGCCAACTTCAAAACCCTTAGGTTCATAAACAGGGCTCACGGAGTTTCTGACTTTGTGGATGCGGTTTTAAGGACAAAAAGGAGAAACTTAAAAGTTTGTGCCCACATCATCCTTGGGCTTCCCTTTGAAGACAAAGAAGACATGCTGGAAACTGGAAAACTCTTGAGCGCTTTATCGATAGACGGAGTTAAAATTCACCCTCTGCACATAATAAAGGGAACTAAGATGGCACAGCAGTATTTAAATGGAGAGTTCAAGGTCTTAACTTTGGAAGAATATGCAGAAAGAGCCGCAGATATAATAGAAATACTTCCTCCAAACGTAGTAATACACAGGCTTACTGGAGAAGTGGAGGAGGATAGGTTGATTGCGCCGGATTATTGCACCTACAAAAAGAAATCAGAGGTTATCAAAGCCATAAACGAAGTCTTAGAAAAAAGAGGTAGCTATCAAGGTTGTAAAAGCGCGTTTGTAAGATGAAAAAGGAACATTGGGCTTTGCTTTCACTTTCTGTAAATCTGGTCCAAACCTTCTTGAAGCTAATAGGGGGTATATTGTCCGGAAGTCTGTCTCTTATAGGAGAGGCTATACATTCCCTTTCGGACTCTTTTGCGTCTATTGTTGCTTATTTAACCCTTAAATTCTCAAGCAAGAAAACTGCCCGTTTCCCTTACGGTCTTTATAAGCTTGAAAACGTAGGCTCTTTTATCATAGGTGTTTTCTTGCTATTGGCAGCTTACGAGATAATAAAAAGGGCGCTTACTGAAAAGCTAAGCATAAAGGAAGAAGGTTGGTTTTTTGGTATGGGCGTGGTAGTGTTTTCTCTTTTTAGCTCCTTGATTCTTTCTTTTCTTGAAAGAAGGGCTGCAAAAAAGTATAACTCACCCACCCTTCTTGCGGACTCTTACCATACCCTTACCGATGCCCTGGGCTCTTCTTTGGTGCTCATGAGCTTTCTTAGCGCTTATGTGGGATATCAGTTAGACAGATACTTTGCTTTGGCAGTTGGTCTGCTTATAGTTTGGACTGCGGTTGGGATACTTAAAAAGGAAATGAACGTTCTCCTTGACGTATCTGCAGACGAAGAAACTCTTCAGAAAATAAGGGAGATAATACTCAGTTTTGAGGATGTGGTTGAAATAAAAAATCTCTTTGTTAGATCTTCTGGAGGTAGGCTTTTTGCAGACATAACTATAACCCTTTCTGGTATGAACTTTGAAAGGATGCATTCTTTGGTTGATGAATTGGAAAATAGGCTAAAAGAAGAAATTAATGAGCTTGAGATGGTTTTTATACACTACGAGCCGGCGGAAGGTTGCACACCAAAGATCGGAATCCTTCTAAACTCCGAAAAGGAAGTTTCTTCTAAATTTGATGAGACACGGCATCTTCTGATATTTTGCAACGGCAATAGTAGTTTTATAAAAAACCTTCCGGAGGATGAGTTGGAAATTTCCAAGGAAGTGGTAAAGCATAATATAAACATACTGGTTAGTGGGCATCATCCAGAGGGGCAGGACGCCAAGCTGGTGCTGAGCAAAGCTGGTGTGTTTGTATGGGAGACAGAAGAGAAAAACCCATACAAAGTTTTGTCTCAGATATTCTCAAATTTTTGTAAAATAGCCTAACATGGACAGAGAGAAAAATTTTCCATATGTGATAAAGAGGTTAGATAAAAGGAGTGATAGTCTGTATGTGGAACTAGAAAATACACCTGTTGAACTAAGCAACCCAGCTCTTTGGTCCTACCTACAAACCCTGAGGCATAGAAATATAAATCCTATCAGCTTTCAGGTTCTTACAGAAAACAGGTCTAATACCCCTATGTATAACTTTACGAGGTTTATATACTCAAACTACCCGAGGATAAGAGAACTTTACAGAAGCATGAAGAAAGCTCTCAAATCGTCTTCATTAAATATTGAGTTTCAGGTTCCAGAAGCCGTAGAGGACAAGCTTGCAGAATCCTTTGTAAATCAGCTAAAACAGTTGGCTTCGTTAGGCATCCTAATAAACGTAGATTACACAGATAGGATGATAAAAGTGGGCCAGGTTCTTGATGCAACCTTCCTTACCGGAGGGTGGTTTGAGTTTGCTGTAGCAGACCAGATAATGAAAATATGTCCTTTTCCTAACGCAATTGTGTTGAAAAACTTCTCCTTCTCTGTATCAGGTGCTAAGAACGAAGCAGACCTTGTTCTTATTCATGAAAGAACTTCTTTTCTTTTTGAAATAAAGACGGGTATTAGGTTCCAAAGTTTGGAAGATACACATTACAAGCTCCTCAGAAAAGGCTATTTGCTTAATGCAGAAAACGTTTGTTTAATAGTTCCTTCCATAGAGGATATTTCTGTTTCAGAGGATCAAGACGAAGAGGCTAAACAAGAAGATCACACCCAATCTATACACGAAAAGCTGAGGGGCGTGCACTTGCTAAGTATTCAAAATATTGATTCCAAACTCAAAAGTATGTTTATTGGAGAGATGTTAAAACATTATGAACAATGAAGCATTCGAGATAATGTGTAAAAGCGAAGAGGATACAATAGCGCTTGGGAAAAACTTTGCCAAAAGGCTGAAAGGCAAAGAGGTGATCTGTCTTATTGGGGACCTGGGCTCGGGAAAAACCACCTTTGTAAAGGGTCTTGCTCAAGGTTTGGGCATAGAAGAAGGTTATCAGGTCAGAAGCCCTACCTTTACCATAGTTAATGAGTATCCTACTAAAAAAGGTAAGCTCATACACGTGGATCTTTACAGAGTGGATAACTTTGATGTGGAGTTTTTTTTGGGAGAGGGGATCGTAGTAATAGAATGGGCAAAGGATCTAAGCCTGTGCGATTACATTTTAGAATTTCACTTTGAAAAGAATGGAAGGAAAATTGTTTTAAAGAGGTGTTAAAATAAGCATCATGCGTTTTAGGGGTAAGGTTTGGAAATTTTCAGATAACGTAGATACAGATCAGATAATACCTGCCAGATACCTGAATACTTCGGATCCTTACGAACTGGCTCAGCACGCAATGGAAGACTCAGAACATCCAAACTTTGCAAAAGATCACAAGCCAGGGGACATAATAGTGGCTGGTAGAAACTTTGGCTCTGGCTCTTCCAGAGAACACGCACCAATAGCCATAAAGTACGCTGGGGTACCCGTGGTAGTGGCAAAATCCTTTGCGAGGATCTTTTTTAGAAATGCTATAAACATCGGACTTCCCATAGCAGAGGCGCCCGAAGCGGTGGATGAGATAAGCCATGGAGACGAAATAGAAGTGGATTTGGAAAGTGGAACCATAAAGAATCTTACAACAGGCAAAGAGTATAAGGCTACCAAGTTTCCAGAGGAGTTGCAGGCTATACTGAAGGCAGGTGGTCTTATGGAGTATGCAAAGAAAAAGCTAAAAACCAATGCTGATTGAAAGGCTAAGGAGTTTGATAATTGAGCGTTGTCTTAAGGTAGCTGACGAGCCCATATTTAAGCTGTCTTCTGGAAAGCTAAGCAGGTATTACATAGACCTAAAGCAGCTAACTTTTGATCCAGAGGGAGAATACCTAATCGGCAAGCTTATGTATGAGCTTATCAGAGAATTTGGACCAGACGGCGTAGGTGGTTTAACCCTTGGTGCTGACCCAATAGCCTACGCGGTATCTTTTGTTTCTTATATGGATGGTTATCCCATAAAACCCTTCGTGGTCAGAAAAGAACCAAAAGAACACGGCATGGGCAGGCAAGTGGAAGGGCTTTTAAAAAAGGGTGATAGAGTGGCGGTGGTGGAAGATGTGGTAACCACGGGAGGTTCTTCTTTGAAGGCGGTGCAGGCCTGTAGAAGGGAAGGGTTAGAGGTTATAGGTGTTTTTGCCATAGTTGATAGGCAGGAAGGGGGAGAGGAAAACATAAACAAAGAAGGTCTTGAGCTATACTCCCTTTTTAAACTCTCCCAGCTCTTGTGATGGACATACTCATAAACTCTTTTTTGCTTGTGGTGGGGACGACCGTAGGTAGCATGTTAATCCTACTAAGGAAAAAGCCCTTTTCTTACATAAATGAAGCCCTAGCCTTTGCAGGGGGAGTTATGCTAACTGCCAGCTTTACCAGTCTTATACTACCAGGTGTTGAGACAGGTGGTTTTTTTAAGACTGCTTTAGGTATAGTCCTTGGATTCGTTTTTATGGGTTTTATAGAAAGGCTGTTTCCTCACGAGCACGCTTTTATGGGTCAAGAGGGCCTTTTAAAACTAAGAATGAAAAGGCTCACGCTCTTGGTTATTGGAGTAATAATCCACAACATACCAGAAGGTTTGAGCGTGGGTATATCTACTGCTTACTCAAGCAAAGAAGGGCTTATAACTGCTTTTGCCATATCTATCCAGGACATACCGGAGGGTTTAGTGGTTAGTCTTCCTATCTATGCCCTGACGGGTGCTATGAGCACAGCCATAATGTTAGGATTTTTCAGTGGCTTGGTTGAAGGAATTTTCTCTCTTGCGGGCTTTTTGTTCATGAAAGGCTTTATGCAAACGCTCGCGGTAGGCTTAGGCTTCGGTGGTGGTGCCATGCTATACGTAACAGTGAAGGAAGTCTTTCCGGAGGCATATTCAGAGGGTAGCGGTTTTTACACTACTTTAAGTTTTCTCTTTGGTGTGCTTGTGATGCTCTTTCTTGATACCATGGATTTGTTTGCATACTTACAAAAATGTAAGCAATTTTACCTTAGATGATTTTTCCATCAATCGGCTCAGGGGCTTTAAAATAAGAATATGCAAATTGTGTCAAGTTGGCACGTTTTTTGCAAGAAAACTTGTAGGAGGTTTTCATATGAAAAAGGTGGAAGCTATTATCAAGCCCTTTAAGCTGGATGAAGTTAAGGATGCCCTCGTAGAAATAGGCATAGGGGGTATGACTGTTACAGAGGTCAGGGGCTTTGGTCAGCAAAAGGGACATACAGAAATCTACAGAGGGACAGAATACGTCATAGACTTTTTGCCCAAGGTAAAGATTGAGGTGGTGGTAAAAGACGAGGACGTGGAAAAGGTGGTGGAAACCATCATGAAAACTGCGCAGACTGGAAGGGTGGGAGATGGGAAGATATTTGTTATTCCCATTGAGGACGTTATAAGGATAAGGACTGGAGAAAGAGGTGAGCAAGCAATATAAAACTTTTTATAAGGAGGTTAAACTATGCCTAAGTATTCGCCGGAAGAGGTGCTTAGCCTTGTTGAACAGGAAGGGGTTCAATACGTGGACCTTAGGTTTTCTGACCTTTTTGGTCAGTGGCAACACTTAACCATACCAGCCTACGAGTTGTCCATCTCTACCTTTGAGGAAGGTAGGGGTTTTGATGGCTCTTCCATAAGAGGCTGGCAGTCTATACACGAATCGGACATGATCGCTTTGCCAGACCCAGCCACCGCTTTCATAGACCCATTTATGGAACCCAAAACTTTGGTGATGATATGCGATATATACGATCCTATAACAAGGGAGCGTTATGGAAGGGACACACGCTACATAGCCCAAAAGGCAGAGCAGTATCTAAGACAAACTGGTATAGGTGATACCGCCTATTATGGACCAGAGGCTGAGTTTTTCATCTTTGATTCCGTTGAATTTGGCACCTCCGCTAACTATGCCTTCTGGAAGATAGATTCAGAGGAAGGTTGGTGGAACAGAGAGGTAAGCTCATCGGGCTACAAAATACCTCACAAAAGGGGCTACTTCCCAGTGCCGCCCATAGACAAAACTCACGACCTTAGGAATGAGATGGTGTCCATAATGTCCCAGCTTGGAATTGTGGTAGAACTCCACCATCACGAGGTCGCCACTGCAGGACAGGGAGAGATAGACATTCGCTACGATTCATTACTAAACCAAGCAGACAAGCTTTTTATTTACAAATACGTGGTTAGGATGGTTGCCCACAAATACGGAAAGTTTGCCACCTTTATGCCTAAGGTTCTTCCAAACGACAACGGCTCAGGTATGCACACCCACTTTTCTATATGGAAGGAAGGACAAAACCTTTTCGCCGGCTCCGAGTATGCAGGAGTTTCTGAGCTTTGTCTTTACGCCATAGGGGGTATTCTAAAGCACGGACCAGCACTAACAGCCTTTACTAACCCTACCATCAACTCCTACCATAGGCTCGTGCCCGGCTTTGAGGCGCCTGTGAGGCTTGCCTACTCTGCAAGAAACCGCTCTGCAGCAATAAGGATCCCCATGTATTCCCAATCTCCAAAGGCGAAGAGAATAGAAATAAGGTTCCCAGATCCTACCTGCAACCCATACTTAGCCTTTGCGGCCATCTTGATGGCAGCCATAGACGGTATAGAAAACCGCATCCATCCAGGGGAGCCCTTTGACAAGGACATATACTCCTTACCACCGGAAGAGCTAAAGGACATTCCCCAACTTCCCGGCTCTTTGGAGGAAGCCCTTCGAGCTCTGGAGAATGATTATGAGTTCCTTCTGAAAGGTGGGGTATTTACAGAGGACCTACTGCAAACTTGGATAGAAGCCAAGCGCAAAGAGATAGACGAAATGAGGTTCATCCCCCATCCAAAGGAATTTGAACTTTATTTTGATATTTAAATAAAAAACCGCCCAGCCCCCAAGGCTGGGCAAAGGAGGAGCACAGATGCGTAGCGTAATAAGTATTATACTACTGTTTGCCTCCAGTTTAGCCTTTGCTCAAGAGCAAGCGCCAAAGCTTGATACCGGCGACACCGCATGGATTATCATGGCAACCGCATAGCTATTTACGAACAATGGGGAAAAGTCCCAAACGAGAGTGGGTTTAGAGTTAGGCTTGGTGTTTTAAATAATGATGAAAGCCTTAGCTATAAGACACGTTTTGGCGGAACACTTAGGAGTTGTGGAGCCCATCCTAAAAGGCATGGGCTTTTAGGTGGATTACTTGGATACCGCAAAGGGGGAGGTTTTGTCCAGACCTTTGGAAGAGTATGCCCTTCTTGTGGTCTTGGGTGGATACATGGGTGCATACGAAGAGTTTAGGATTTTAGAGGAGGCTTTGAAGCTTGAAGTTCCCATCGTAGGCATATGCTTGGGTTGTCAGATGCTTGCCAAGGCGCCTGGTTCAAGGGTTTATAGGGGGAGAGGGGCAAGGAAATTGGGTGAGGATTTTCCCAAAAGCTTGAAAGTTTTTCAGTGGCACGGAGACACCTTTGACTTGCCAGCGGATGCCACAAGGATATATGCCTCCGAAAAATACGAAAATCAAGCCTTTGTTTATGGCAAAGCTGTGGGTTTGCAATTTCACATTGAGGTGGATAAAAGCATGGTGGAGGAGTGGGCCAGACTTTACTGGGACGAATTAAAGGAGGAAGGCATAGAAGAAGAGGCTTTGGCTTGGAAAGAGGAATACAGCATAAACTCTACTCTGCTTGGCAATTTATTTTCTATAATCCAACTGCCTTAGGGTAAGTCCCAAAAGCTTTGCCGCTCTGGACTTTACATATATAAACCCTGGTAGATTTTTGGGCTTTTCTCTACCTCCTTCCAGAAAGAGATAAGTAGGTAGGTCTTTTTCGGAGATAGGAAGTGTTCCACAAGCAAAGGGATGTCTTCCTTTCTTTCCCTCAACGGCGGCACATGTATGGGAAATACGTTTATTCTGTAAAATAGGTCCTCTCTAAATTCTCCCCTAAGTTTTAGGAAAGAGCTTCTGTTAGTATTCTCTTTTCCTCTTCCCACTCTCTTTTCTCCTGCTCTCTCTTCTTTACTTAAACCAAAAGACTTTACAATCCTCAAAATATTGTTTTCTCTATCGTAAAGGGCAACATAACTGTGTGGAACGTCCCAGAAGGAGTAAAGGATCTTTAGAAACTCCTCCGCACATCCTCTAAGGTTTTTTGCATCTCCACTTAAGATATTAAAATATAAACCCCTGGAGATGGTTCAAGGCTTTGTGTCCAAAATATATAAGCAGTTCATTAGACTGGCTTTTAATATAACCATAATAGTTCTAATAATTGGCCTTTTTGTAGGAATATTCAGAACCATCTCAGAACTTGGTCTTACCTTCACAGAAGCTACCGTTAGGTTGGGTTTTAAGGAGTTGGTCACCAACGTGCTTTCTTTGATCGTAGTGCTTGAACTTATAAGGGCTTTTATAGACTTTTTTGAGCACGAAAGGTTTAGAGTGGATATACTCTTAGAAGTACTAATAGCTTTTGTTATAAGGGAGTTCATGCTACATCTCTTTGAAGGGAAGCTATCTGGAATGGATGTGTTCTTTTGGTCTTTTGGGATAGTGTCCCTCATAGGTGCAAGGGCTGTTAGCTTCTTTTACAGGGCACCAAAGGCTTAAATCTTTCAGTATTCTTTCATCTCCACCCTTTCAACTCCACACGGTAGATTAGGAACTTAATTGTGTAAAGTCTTGAGGGAAAGGGAAGAGTATGGTAGCTTCCCCAATGCTTAATAACCAAAACTACCAGAAAAGAGGGAAAGCTACCGTGAAAGAAAAAACTAAAACTTTAACAAAACAACCTATTAGAGGTATTTCCAGATGAAGGATCAGTGGAAAGATTATTATACTTGATAAGGAGATGAATGAGAGGTTAAACTTAAGGAGGTTAAGAGGATTTAATGAGATTGAATTTGGGAGCTACCATGCCTTTCCCGGAAAAATTTTTACACAATAAAAGGGACACTATGTCTAAGACTTGCCCACAACCTTTTACAGAAGGTGAGAATACAAGTTTTTAGGTAGGTAAAGAAGATATGAGGTAAAATTTATTAGGGAGCAAGATATGAAGGAAAAAGATTTAACTTTTGAAGATAAGTTATGGAAGGCAGCCGATAAATTAAGAAAAAAAGTAGAGGTTCATGAATACAAGTATATAGTCTTGGGATTAATTTTTTTGAGATACCTTTCTTTTGCCTTTGAAGAAAAAAGAAAGGAAATAGAAGAAAGAGAAGCTAAGCAACTCCCGGAAAGCTTAAGGTCTTATATTTGTGAAGATAGAGATTTCTACATAGCTAATGGGACTTTATACGTTCCAGAAAAAGCACGCTGGGATTACATAGAGAAAAACGCTAATCAGCCAAACATTGGAGAAATAATTGATCAGGCGATAGAAATCTTAGAAAACGAATATCCTAAACAATTAAAAGATGTGATACCTAAGATATACTCTCGGGTCAACCTTGATATGCATGACTTTGCCTATTTAATTAACCTATTTTCTCAAATTCATTTTGGTAAAGACCACCATGCAAAAGATATATTCGGTAGAATTTACGAATATTTTCTTGGCAAATTTACTGAAGCAGAAGGAAAAAAGGGTGGAGAGTTTTACACTCCAAGGTCTTTAACTAAGCTTATTGTTGAGATTTTAGATGTTAAAGAAGGCCGAATATTTGACCCCGCTTGTGGTTCAGGTGGATTTTTTATTTCAGCATTAGAAAAATTGCAAAAAGAAGGTATAGAAAAAGAAAGTTTATCCATTTATGGACAGGAATCAAAGGAGTTTGTCTGGAAGGTATGTAAGATGAATTTAGCAATAAGAGGAGTTGAGGGAGATATAAGGTGGGGAGATTCTTATCATGATGACAAATTTTTTGACCTAAGGGCAGATTATGTTGTTTCAAATCCTCCATTTAATGATAGCGAATGGGGAAGGGATAGAGTAAAACCAAATGATCCAAGGTTTAAGTATGGTCTTCCTCCTGAAAATAATGCCAATTTTGTTTGGATACAACACTATATATACCATCTTGCCCCGCAGGGAAAAGCTGGCTTTGTTATGGCAAATGGTGCTTTGTCAGTGGGTAATCAAGAGGGAGAGATAAGAAAAAAGATTATTGAGGACGATTTAATTTATGGAATAGTTGCAACACCACCAAAGATGTTTTATACGGTCTCTTTGCCTGCTTCTTTATGGTTTTTAAGGAAATCAAAGCCCGAGCACATGAAAGGAAAAATTCTCTTCATCTATGCTAAAAAGATGTACAAACCGATTTCAAGAAGGCAGAACATCTTCACTGAAGAACATATCGCAAAGATTGTTGAAAAATTCAGGATGTTTGAAAACGGTGAGCCAGAAGATAAAATTAATGAAATTGGGTTTGCAAAGGTTGCTACGATTGAAGAAGTTGCTAAAAACGGGTATGTGTTAACCCCTGGAAGGTTTGTCGGGATAAAGACTGATGAAGAAGATATACCTTTTGAGGAGAAAATGAAAGAATATTCGAGAGAGCTTTCCGATTTACTGAGAAAAGAGAAAGAATTAACGGATAAGATTAAAGAAGTATTTAAGAGTTTAGGGTGGGAAATAAAGGAATAAAGGGCTTGAAGGAGTAATGGGCTATGTTCAAATTCCGCTGGGAAACTGAGTTTAAAGAAACGGAGATTGGGGAGATACCAAAGGATTGGGAGGTTAGTAGTTTAAAGAATATTTTAAAAAGTTTAGAAAGTGGTAACAGGCCAAAGGGTGGAGTTTTAGCTCATAATCCATTTGGGATTCTAAGTATAGGTGGAGAAAACATAAATTGGGATGGAAGTTTAGAACTTGAAAATTGTTTAAGATTTGAAGAAAGTTTTTACACGAGTTTGAAGAAAGGGAAAATAGAGGATGGAGATATTTTGTTGGTAAAAGATGGTACGATAGGAAAGATTGCTTTTATAAGTAAAATTCCTGAAGGAAAAGCAATGGTAAATGAACATGTATTTTTGCTTAAAACTGACCCAACAAAGTTTAACTCAAGATTTTTATTTTATTTTTTATTCTCGAAGATAGGGCAACAACAAATTGAAAGTTCAATTTCTGGGAGTGCTCAAGGAGGAATTAATAAATCCATTCAAGACAATATATTAGTGTTTTACCCTCCCCTTCCCGAACAATCCCGCATTGCCACCGTTTTATCTTGGTTTGATGACCTGATAGAAAACAAGAAAAAGCAAAACGAGATTTTGGAAAAAACAGCAATGGCAATTTTTAAAAGTTGGTTCATTGATTTTGAGCCGTTTAAAGATGGAGAGTTTGTTTATAATGAGGAGTTGGGAAGAGAGATACCGAAGGGGTGGGAAGTGAAGAGGTTAGGAGAAGTGGTTAAAACTTTTAAAGGAATCTCTTATAAAGGCTCTGAAAAGTATCAGGACTATATTGAGGGGGCATATATTTTTATTACGCTTGATAATTTTTTAAGAGGTGGTGGATTTAAAAATGAATACACATGGATAAAAAGCGAGAAAATAAAAACATTACACCTGGTAAAAGAAGGAGACATAATTATTGCTTTAACAGATATGACACAAGATGGGCAAGTTGTTGGGGCACCTGCGATTGTTATTTTACCGAATAACTTTAATGTAGGAGTAATCTCGTTAGATTGTATGAAGCTTGAACCAACACTGCAAGAACTAAAATATTATCTTTATTTGTTTCTTAAAGATACACAAGAAGAAAATGCAACTTTTGCTAATGGTGCTAATGTTCTTCACTTAATGGTTAATAATTTTTTAGGAGGAAAACTATTTCCCATTCCCCCTTTCCCCATCCTCCAATCTTTCCACTCCCTCGTAGAGCCCCTATTCCAGAAAATCATCCTCAACCAAAAGCAAATAATAACCTTAC
>NZ_DAIQAX010000001.1:18646-35247 GCF_036781485.1 Thermocrinis sp. | reverse complement strand
GTAGAGCCCCTATTCCAGAAAATCATCCTCAACCAAAAGCAAATAATAACCTTACGCAAAATCAGAGATACACTTTTACCTTTGCTTGTATTTGGAAAATTAAGGGTTGAGGAGATATAAAATGATAAGACATCTCACCGAAGATTATCTTGTTGAACAACCTGCCATAAAATGGTTTAAAGAAATCGGCTATTCTTACATTCACGGCTCTGAGCTTATACCTGACAAGGGAGAAAGAGAATCTTATAGACATTGTGTTTTAAAGAATAGGCTTACTCAAGCAATAAAAAGAATAAACCCCTGGCTTACAGATAACTTGGCAGAAGAAGTTTATAAAAAGATTATTGAGCTTGACCATCCAGATTTTGCGATAAAAAGTAAACTCTTTTATGACCTTTTAACAGGAGGAGTAAAACTTACTTTTAGGGAAGGAGCAGAAGAAAGAACAAGACCTGTTAAGCTGATAGATTTTGAAAACATAGAAAATAACGAATTTCTTCTGGCTAACCAATTTAAAGTTGAATATCAGTATGAAAAGGGGCAACACAGAGTCCCAGACCTTGTTGTGTTTATAAATGGTTTACCCGTAGCAGTTTTTGAATTAAAAAGCTTTAACGCCGAAGAAACTGCAAAAGATGCCTTTTTAGACCATCAAAGAAAAATAAAAGATATACCTCAACTTTATGTCTATTCTCAAATTATCGTTGCCTCAGATGGATACGAAACTAAGTATGGCTCACCAACGAGCGATTGGGAAAGATTTTTTGTATGGGAAGGAATTTTAAGTGATGATGATATAAAGGTTGAAGAGGTTGCTGATGGTTATTATAGATACTTCTATAATAACAGAGAACTAACTTCTCTTGAGCTATTAATTAAAGGATTATTCAGAAAAGAGCATCTTACTGAATTTTTGAACGATTTTGTATTTTACGAAAAGGAAGGAGAAACTTATAAGAAGAAGATAGCAAGCTATCATCAATTTTACACCGTAAAAAAGGCTGTTGTAAAAACCGTTAAATGCGTCTTAGAAGGTAAAACTCCGGAAGAAAAAAGGATTGGGGTTGTTTGGCATACCCAAGGTTCTGGCAAATCACTTACTATGCTTTTTTATGCAAGAAAAGTTTTAAAAATGAGAGAACTTGAAAATCCGCTTATAATTTTTATAACTGATAGAAATAGTCTTGATGAACAACTCTATAAACTTTTCTCGCAATTTCCTATAGCAAAGCAGGCAGAAAGTATAAAGGATCTACAAGAAACGGTTAAGACATCGGCAGGAGGGATATTATTTACAACCATTCAAAAATTTGGAAGGAAAAAAGCTGAAGAGTATCCACTGCTTACAGAAAGAAAAAATATCATTATTGTTGCAGATGAAGCTCACAGAAGTCAATATCGTGAGCTTGCTCAAAATTTAAGGAAGGCTATCCCTAACGCTTCCTTTATGGGATTTACCGCAACCCCTATAGAGCTTCAAGATAGAGATACTTACCTTGTATTTGGCGAACCAATAAGTGTATATCCCATGGACAAAGCACTCAGACATAGAGTAATAGTTCCTATATATTATGAACCAAGGCTTGCAGAGCTTCATTTAACCAATGAGTTTATAGACGAAGAGTTTGAGGAGCTGTCAGAAGGGCTTGAACCAGAACTGAAAGAGAGCTTAAAAAGAAAATATGCAAGAATTGAAGAGTTAGTTTTATCACCGGAACGCTTAAAAAAAATAGCTAAGGATATTGTAGAGCATTTTAATAAAAGAACCGAAACGCTCGAAGGCAAGGGAATGGTGGTTGTGATTTCAAGAAAGGTTGCAGTTGAACTTTATAAGGCTATTAAAAGCATTCCTGATGCTCCCTCTATAGAAGTTATAATGTCAGGAAATAAGAAAAAAGACCCTGAAGATTATCATCCTTTCATAAGAAATAAAGACCAGTTAGAGGAAATTTTGAACAATTTTAAAAATCCAGAAAAAGACCCAAAAATAGTAATTGTAGTAGATATGCTTTTGACAGGCTTTGACGTGCCTTGTCTTCATACCATGTATATTGATAAACCGATGAAAAACCATAATTTAATGCAAGCAATAGCACGGGTAAATAGAGTATTTAAAGATAAACCAGCAGGTCTTATAGTTGATTATATCGGGATTGCTGATGATTTAAGGAAGTCTTTAAGCCAATATACAATTTCGGCTATAAATCAAGTGTTAACTAATATAAATGAAGTTATAGATGTTTTAAAGGAAAAATACGATATAGTTTCTTCTATGTTTTATGGATTAAATTATCAAAACTGGACAGAGTTAACCCCTGAAGAATTAGCTCAACTTACAGTGTCTGCATACAATTTACTAAACGATGAAAAGTTAAAACGAAGCTTTATCAAAAATTATATAGCCCTTAAAAAGGCTTATGCTTTGGCAAGCCCCCATCCTGAAACAATTAAGATAAAGAATGATATTAAGTTTTTTGAGATGATCAAAAAGATGATAGTTAAGTATAAAGTTCCTTCAAGGAAGGAAATATCAAAGGAATTAGAATATGAGATTAGTCAACTTATTTCAAAAAGTATATCAGCAGAAGAACCTGTAGATATATTTTCTTTACTTAAAAAAGATAAGCCAGACATATCTATTTTAGACGATGAGCTTCTCTCTAATATTTCAAGTTTAACCCAAAAAAATTACGCAACAGACCTTTTAATGAAACTTATTAAAGATGAGCTTAAGGTAAAACTAAGAGTAAATCCTATTAGATACAAGTCTTTATATGAGAGATTGCAAAAGTTGATTGAAAGACATAACGTAAAACTCATTACTACAGTAGATGTTATTAATGAGTTAATAGAGATAGCAAAAGAAATAAAGAAGAAATTAAACGAGGGGAAAGAATTAGACTTGACGGAAGAAGAAGTAGCCTTTTATGATATGTTGTTAAAAGAAGGCGTGTTTAAAAATAAAGAAGAAATAATATATGTAGTAAAGGAAATTAAAAAGCAGTTAGGATATTTTGTTAAAATTGTTGATTGGCATAAAAAGGAAAGTTTGAGAGCAAGAATCAAAGTAGCTATAAAGGAAATATTATTTAAAGTTTTAGAAGAGAGGGTAGAATACGAGAAAATAGATCAAATTACTTCTGAAATTTATGAACACATAGAAAAGTTATATGCCGCATAAACTATTTTAAACTTAAAAATTCTACGTAACACTTTTGGTTAAAAATGGTAAAAATTTAAGCTGATTATAATGTCTTTTTATAAACTTTTCTATTTCTACGACTTTGGATAGAAGAAAGGGCAAAGGTAATGGCTTGTTGTCGTAAATTTTTCTTCCTTCTTTTATAGATTTGGCAATGGTTGCGAAGTTGTCATCAAGAAGGATTAGGTCGCTTGCTTCGGTAGTGTCTCATTAATTGTATAAAGTCTTGAAGGAAAGGGAAGGATATGCTTTCAACTTCACACGGTAGATTAGGAACTTTGATGCAATTTTAAAACCTTTCCTGGGAAAAGTATTCAAAATACGCAGATCTAACTTCGTCTTTTATCAAGGATTTAGCAATGTTTGCAGTAATGGGTGCGTGAAGTATGCCATTTCTGTAATGTCCAGAAAGCAAGCAGTAGTTCTCTCCTGCCATGAAGATGGGTTTTTCGTCAGGTGTGGCTGGTCTAAAACCGTAAAGGGTAGATATAACTTCAGCTTTTGCAAGAGATGGAACTACTCTTATTGCATTACTGCACAGATAGTTTAACCCACTCACCGTGTTCCCCCCCAAAAAGGCCACATCTTCTGAAGTGGCACCTATGTAAGTGTGTCTGCTTCTTGGAATGATGTAAGAAATGGTGGAATAATTAACTACATCAACGGGTTTGGCTCTCACTTTTATAGCCTGGCCCTTTATGGGATACACTGGCACGTCAAAGAGCTCTTTGGTCCAAGCTCCCGTGCAAAAAACGTAGTAGTCTGCGGTGTAGCTGTCTTTTATGCCCTTTAGATAATTAACTCTTCCGTCCTTGAAATCTACCTTTCCGATCTCGTCTATTTGAATTTCCACTCCCAACCTTTCCATAGCCAAAAGTAGAGCATCCATCAAATTCTCCGTGTCTACCCATCCTTCTTCTCCATATCTTATTACTGAAACCACCTCCTCAGAATGATAGTCCATCTTTTCAAGAAACTCCACAGAATAGCCTCTTGCTCTGTATTGCTCAGCCCTTCTTAAGAGTTCTTCCTCCCCCTTTAGAACAACTCTAAGCATTCCATCGTTCCAATAGTCTATTTTCAGCCTTGAAACCTCTTCTACGAGCTTTATGTATTCTGGGAACATCTTGAGGCTTTCATAAGAAAATTTAAAGAGCTCTCCCTCCAAGCCCTCTGAGAAGGGAGCTAGCATACCGCCTGCAACCCAAGAGGTTGCTTCCTGAGGGTTTCTTGTTATTATCTTTGTTCTGAAACCCTCTAAAGCAAGGTAAAGCGCAGTGCTGAGCCCTATAACTCCACTGCCTACTATAGCTACCTTCATGCTCTCTTAGGAAAAAGTATAAGCTTACCCTTTGTAAAGTAGGAGCTGAATGTGTATGGTTTAATCTCCTTTGGTAACTTTTCAATTTGGAAGTTTTCAAACACGAGCGCTGTTTTTGTGGGCATAAAAGGATTTAGAAGGTAGGCTATTACAAAAAGCCCATCCATCAAAGTGTATAAAACTTTTTTAAGGGCTTCCTCGTCAGTCTTTGCCAGGTTCCAGGGTGCTTTGCTATCTACGTATTTGTTCAAAAAGGAGGAAAGCCTAAGAACTTCCTCCAACGCATGGTAAAAGTCTATCTCCCTCATAAACCTCTCGTAGCTTTCTACAACATCGGTGCAAAAGCTGAGGTACTCCGGATCTTTATCACCCGCAACCCTTCCTCCTAAGTGTTTGACAGCCATAGCCAAAACCCTGCTGTAGAGGTTGCCTATTTCGTTGGAGAGCTCTCCAACTATTCGGTTTTTTAAAGCTTCCTTTGTTATATCCCCATCTTGCCCGAAGGGCACTTCCCTTAAAAGGAAATACCTTATCTCGTCCAAACCGTATTCTTCTACCAGATCGTAGGGACTTATTACATTACCCAAGGATTTGGACATCTTCTGACCTTCTACCTTCCACCAGCCGTGGGCAAATATGGTTCTTGGCAGCTCGTATCCTACGGAAATCAGAAAGGCTGGCCAATAGATCGCATGAAATCTTAGTATGTCCTTTCCTACCAAATGAAGATCTGGTGGCCAAAATTCCATCCTTTCATACACCGCCGAAAGATAGTTAAAAAGAGCATCAAACCAGACGTATATGGTGTGCTCTTGGTCAAAGGGCACGGGAATGCCCCACCTTACCCTACTTTTTGGCCTAGTAACCGAAAGATCCTTTAGGCCCTGCTTTAAAAAGCTGAGAACCTCATTTTTCCTGTAGGAAGGAAGCACAAAATTGGACTCTTTCTCTAACAGCTCTTCTATAGCCTTTTGATACTTGGAAAGCTTAAAAAAGTAAGAAGGCTCTTTTAAGTATTCGCAGGGCTTTAGATGTATCGGACACCTGTTTCCTTCCAAAAGCTCGCTTTCTGACTTGAATTCCTCACATCCAACACAATACCAACCTTCGTATTCTCCTAAGTAGATGTCTCCCGCCTCGTAGCTCTTTACAAACACCTCTTGTGCAAGCTTGACGTGATAAGGATCTGTAGTGCGGATAAAGTGGTCGTAGCTTATGTTGAGAAATTCCCATAGCCTTTTGAAGTTCTCTGAGTTTAGATCTGCCAGCTCTTTTGGGGATAATCCCTTTTCCTCCGCTGATTTCTGTATCTTTAGACCGTGCTCGTCCGTTCCAGTTAGGAAGAAAACATCATAACCTCTGAGCCTGTAAAAGCGTGCTATGGCATCCGCTGCTATGGTCGTGTATGCATGACCTACGTGCGGAACATCGTTAACATAGTATATTGGTGTTGTGACATAGAACTTCATCATGGCTTTATAATTATAAATACCCTCGCAACGGGACAGGGTGAACCCCGCCAGGCCCGAGAGGGAGCAACGGTAAGCCTGCCGTTCCGGGTGCGAGGGACTTTTGATGAAAAAGCTCATATATCTTGTTAGACACGCCCAAAGTGAATTTAACGAAAAGGGAATCTTTCAAGGTAGGCTCGATAGCGACCTAACTCCTTTAGGTTTTGTTCAAGCAAGAATGTGCGCAGAGTTTCTAAAAGACAAGGGAATACAGCTAATAATCAGCTCTCCCCAAAGAAGGGCATACAAAACTGCACAGACCATAAGCGACCTTCTTCAAATTCCTCTTCAGATTGACGAGAGAATAAGAGAGATGTCCTTTGGTGTCTTTGAGGGTAGGCACTTTTGGACTTTGGTAGAAGAGAATAGAGACACCTTCTTAAACTGGTTAAAAGATCCAGTAACTCATCCTTTGCCAACGCAAGAGAACATGGGGGAGTTTGAAAACAGAGTTAAACACTTTTTGAAAGACCTTATCAACTTATCACAGGAAAGGCTGTGTGTGGTAGCTCATGGTGGCACCTTGCATGCTATCATATGCCTGACTGTTGGATTGAGCCTGAATAACTTATGGAATATTCACATGGACAATACAGGGATAAGCCTTTTGGAATTTGACGGAGAGAGATTCCATCTGCGCTTGCTAAACAGCCTTTGCCATTTAAAACTATGAGTATTTATAAACGATTTTCCCCCTTTCTACAGTTTCTGGTATTAGGGTTGGCTTTTGATCGCTCATGAAAGAAACAAAACCTTCTATGAGCCCTGCAAAAAAAATATATTATGGGAGAATCTGCCACGTTCCCCCCTACTATGGCATCGGTAAATATGTCTTCTTATATTACGATTTTCCCATCTTCTTTACTTATAACCTTCGCAAATCCCAAGTTTTCTAGTATAATGCACGCCCTTCTTAAAGCTTCTTCCTTATCAAGCACTTCTGGGAAATGTCCAATTAAGCTTTCAAGTAGCTTTGGTCTAGACTGCCTTCCCGCATACCTAAGAACCGCCTTAGCTCCCTTGTCCCCTATAAGAGCCTTAACACCCTCTGACATATTAACTATGGCAAGAAGCAGTATATCTGGATCAACCATTATTACCCTCCTTGAAGGTCTATTATAATCAAAAACTCATCCAATAGACTCGTATATTCTTGCCCTCCACTTAGCACCTAAACTTTTGGCAAGCTCCTCTGTCTTTTTCATATCAACACCTGGAAAATCCACCGCAGTGGCGATTACTTCAAAGCCCAGCTTCTTAGCCTCCTTTATAAATTCTATTACCGTTTCAAAGGCATTGGGTTGTGCTGGTTTGCATACTTTGTTGTAGGTTTCTTTGTCAGGAGCGTTCAAGCTCACAGACCAAACGTCCACCAAGCCTTTCAGCTGTTTTAAGCTGTCTTTTGGCATGAAGGTAAATAAAAGGCCGTTGGTATCCACTCTCACTTTACCGCCCTGCGATTTTACCCAACTTGCTATCTCTTTCAATGCAGAGAACCTTAGAGTAGGCTCTCCATAACCACAGAACACTATCTCGTCGTATTTCTTTGGATCTCCTATTTCTCTTATTACCTCTTCCACAGAGGGATCTCTGGAAACCCAAACCCAATAGCCTTTTACCATGAAATTTCTCTCTCTTTCCCTTTGGCAAAACACACAGTGAAGGTTACACTTGTTCGTAAGGTTGATGTATAGCTTGTTATTTATGACGTATGTTATAGACTCTTTTTTTTCGTTATTGCCTATGTTAAAGATGAGCTTTGCATTTTCAGAGGTCATACGGTCTACGTCTTCCAAGTTAGTGTTGGGTATGATCTGAGCTAAAGTTTCTGCAACGTACCAAATGTAAGAGGGTTTATTTGGCTTCCCTCTTACTGGTTGCGGTGCAAGGAAAGGGCTATCGGTTTCTATGAGCACTCTCTGTGTTGGCGTTCTCTTGACCACTTCTCTGAGTGAGTGGGCGTTGGGATAGGTGATGATGCCAGAGTAAGATATGTAAAAGCCAAGGTCTACGCACTTTTTCATGAATTCGTAGCTTCCAGTAAAGCAGTGCATAACTCCGCCCACTTCGTAAGCTTTCTCTTCCTTTAGTATTCTGTAAGTTTCTTCCTCTGCGTCTCTTGAATGAACCACTATAGGAAGGCCCAACTCCCTTGCTATTTGGATCTGTTTTCTAAAAACATCTTCTTGCCTTTTTCTATCTGAATAGTCTTTGTAAAAATCCAAGCCCATCTCACCCAAAGCCTTAACCTTTGGATGATTGGCCGCTAAGTTTTTGAGCCATTCAAGGTCTTGGTCTTTGACCTTATCCGCTTCGTGTGGATGAAAGCCTATTGCACAATATACTTTATCCACTTGATTTGATATCCTAAGGGCATTTTCAACGGTCTTCCTATCGTAGCCGATGGTTATCAGGTATTCCAACGAGCTATCCCTTATGGTCTCTTCGTAATCTTCCTTCTTCAACAAATCTAAATGGCAGTGCGTGTCTATCATAGCAAAAAAATAATATTCTAAAAAAGCTTTCGTTCAATGCTTAATGTTATAATTTCATCAGTGTTTTACTACAAGGCAAAGTTGGTAAAGATAGGGGAGTTGTTGTACAAAGAAGGCTTGGTGGATGCAAGGGCGGGCAACCTTTCTGTAAGGCTGAGGGATAGGGCTATAATAACAAGAACTGGCTCCCACCTTGGGAACTTAAGCTTTGAAGACTTAATTGAGCTACAGCTTTATCAAAAACATACACTTGAAGACAGGGCATCTTCTGAGTGGATAGTGCATAGAGAAATCTACCTACAGACTTCTCACAAAGCGGTAGTCCATGCCCATCCCCTCTATACAGTTTTTCTTTCAAATTACTACTCCAGAATAGAACCAAAAGACTCAGAGGGCAAAGCCATCTTAGGTGCGGTGGAGGTTATTCCAGACTATCCCTCCGGTAGCGAAGAACTTGCCGGAGCAGTGGCGCAGGGATTAAAAACGTCTAAGATTTTGGTAGTGAAAAACCACGGAGTTTTTAGCGCGGCTCAAACTCTCACGCAGGCTTACAGTCTAATTTCCGTGCTCGAAAGGTCCTGCAGATATTTATGGAACATCAATTTGATTGAAAGAGGCACTACATTATAATTTTCGTATGGAAAAGGAACTCATACTTGGCGGTCAAAAGGTCAAAACAAACAACATAGTAGAAGTTAAGTATCCATACACTCAGGAGACTGTTGCAAGGGTGCACTTTGCCACTGAAGAGCAAGCCCTGCAGGCCGTTGAGATTGCACAGCAGGGAGCAAAGGAAATGGCAAAGCTTACTCCTTACGAAAGGTATGCCTTTTTGATGAGGGCGGCAGAGCTTCTTCAGAAGAGAAGCGAAGAGTTTGCAAAGACTTTGGTTTTAGAGGTTGGGAAAACTATAAGGGAGGCAAGAACGGAAGTTCAAAGGGCAATACAGACTTTGCTCTTTTCTGCTGAAGAGGCAAGAAGGATTGGCGGAGAAGTAATTCCCATAGCTGCCCATCCTAACGGAAAGGGAAAGTTTGGATTTTATGTAAGGGAGCCTGTGGGAATAGTAAGTGCCATAACACCCTTTAACTTTCCTTTGAATCTTTCCATGCATAAGGTTGCTCCAGCCTTAGCTTCTGGGAATGCGGTTATATTAAAACCATCAGAAAGAACACCCCTTACACCTTTGATGCTGGGAGAACTGCTTTTAGAAGCAGGTTTTCCACCCTTTGCCATATCCGTGCTCCCAGGGTTCGGAGATGTAGGTAAGGTCATAACCACACATCCCGACGTGAGGGTAGTTTCCTTTACAGGAAGCAGAAAAGTAGGAGAGATAATAGCTAAGCAGTGTGGTATAAAAAAGCTGGTTCTTGAGCTTGGTTCAAACTCAGCGATAGTAGTTCATAAAGACGCTGACATTGAAAGGGCGGTGCAAAAGACAGTGCAGGGAGGCTATGCCATAGCGGGGCAGGTTTGTATATCTGTCCAAAGGGTCTTTGTGCATGAGTCTATATTTGAGGAGTTTTTAGAAAAGCTTTCTTCTGAGGTGGAAAGTTTAAAGGTCGGGGATCCAATGGATGAGAGTACAGACGTGGGTCCCATGATATCCATAAGCGAGGTGGAAAGGATCCAAAGTTGGATAGACGAAGCGTTGCAGCATGGGTCAAAGCTGATTACTGGAGGAGTGTTCTGTGGTGATAGGGTATCTTCTGTGTTGGTTCCAACCGTAGTTAGCTTGGTGCCACCGCATGCGAAACTCTTCAGAGAAGAGGCCTTTGCTCCCGTGGTGGTGGTAAATCCATACAGTAGCGTTGAGGAGGCTATTAACATGGTAAATGATTCAGATTACGGTTTGCAGGTAGGGGTATTTACAAGGGACTTGGACACTGCTTGGAAATTTATAAATGGAATAAAGGCTGGTGGGGTGCTGATAAACGAGGGTCCTAACTTTAGAGCAGACCACATGCCATACGGAGGTGTGAAGTTCTCAGGCGTGGGTAGAGAAGGACCAAAATACGCCATAGAAGACTATACGGAAGTAAAGATGGTTATATTTAACATAGATGGTTGAAGTATCTCTCCTTATAGCCTTTACTGCAGGTTTACTGTCCTTTTTGTCTCCCTGCGTTCTTCCAATCATTCCGGGTTATCTGTCTTACATCTCTGGCATAGGTCGGGTTGATGGGAGTTCAAAAGGTTTTAATCTAAACATCTTACTTGCATCAGTGCTTTTTGTTTTTGGCTTTTCTTTGGTTTTTTCCCTATTGGGTGCAGGAGCAACCGCTGTAGGACAACTGCTAAGAGAGTATCAAGAAATCATCTCAAAGGTGGGTGGAGGTCTGATAGTTTTCTTTGGTCTGCACTTTGCTGGAGTTTTTCTAAGAAAGAATTTCCTAAGAGAAATTCTGGGTGTTTCTGCTTTGCTGGTTTCTCTGCATCTTTTTGGGGTCATAAGTCAAAAACTGCTCTTTGAGCTTTTGGGAATTATATTAGTGGTGCTATTTTTATACTCCTTTGGCTTTCATGAAAAACTTTACAGGCAGATGAGGATAGAAATGAAAAGTAATGTCTCTTTGTTTGGTGCTTTCGTCGTTGGAATGCTTTTTGCCTTTGGTTGGTCTCCTTGCATAGGTCCTGTGCTTGGAAGCATTCTTCTTTATGCATCCCAACAGGAGACCGCATTGCAAGGCGCTGTACTGCTTTTCTCTTACTCCATGGGTCTTGGTATTCCTTTTATTGTTGCGGGCGGACTGCTGTCTGCCTTTTTGAGCTTTGTCAAAAGCTTTAGCAAGTTCTTTGGGGTGGTAGAATTAGTGGGTGGTTTAGTACTCGTAGCCTTAGGAGTTTTGCTAACTACAGGATACCTTTCTGTGCTGGCAAATTTAAGTTTTTAAGCGCCTTTCTTTCCAGCCAAACCTTCTGAGTTATATCACAGTTTTATAAGAATATTTGAATATCCTTATAGTATAAGGAGGTGTGCCATGTATGGAATGAACAGGATAGTTGATATACCAGAAGATGCCATAATGAACATAAACTACGTTGTTCTTAAGGAAGGCGTTAGCCTTGATGAGGTGGCAGAAAGGGTAGCCTACCTTTGCGAGCACGTAAAAACCTACCACTCTGACACAGGTTTTTACGGTGGCTTTGTAGCATTAAACACAGGGGGTGTATCTCTGGAAGGTTCAACTGTAGGACAAACCACCGAACATCCGCTGAAGGACAGAGAGGTGCTTATCATAACATTCTGGAGAAGCTTAGAGGACCACGAAGAGTCCCACAGAAGTGAAAGGTTTAATAAGCTGTTTAAGGAACTAACCGAGCTGGCAGAGAGCACCTTTGAAGTAGTCTATAGCGTCCTGTGGCAGGGGAAAGCATACGATCCAGAGATGGCAAAGAAGGCAAAGCAGGCAAAGGAGCAATCCTGCACCAGCTGTTAAAATAACTTTGTGGCAAACATACTTTTAGGGGTCTCCTCCTCTGTTGCAATATACAAAGCCTGTGAGCTGGTAAGGGAGCTAAAGCATAGTGGACACCAGGTAAGGGTAGTTCTTACTCTAAAGGCAGAGGAGTTTATAAGCAAGCTAACCTTTCACGCTCTGAGCGGAAACAAAGCGTACTCTGAGTGGGAGGAGGACCCTTTCCTGCACATAAACCTATCAAGATGGTCTGATCTCTTTTTAATAGCTCCCTGCAGTGCAAACACACTTTCAAAAATAGCTTTGGGGCTTGCTGATAACCTGCTGACCAACTGCGCTCTGGCTCACAGCGGACCTTTGATGCTCGCACCTGCCTGTAATGTGGAGATGTGGAACAATCCTGCAATTCAGGAAAATGTAAGAAAGCTAAAAGAAAGGGGGGTAATAGTAATAGAGCCAGAGGAGGGAATTTTAGCTTGCGAAGAGGAGGGTAAGGGAAGGCTTGCAAGTTTGGAGAGAATCTTGGATTGGGTAGAGTGGGGACTGAGGGAAAAGCCCCTTTACGGTAAAAGGGTTCTGATAACTGTGGGTGCCACCAGAGAGTTCATAGACAGTGTTAGGTTTATATCCAACCTTTCAAGCGGAAAAACGGGCTTTGCCATAGCAAGAGTTTTACGCTGGTATGGCGCGGGGGTTGAACTGATAAGTGCTTATACAGAGGAAAAGCCCCCACCGGAAGTTAAACTGGTAAAAGTTGTATCTGCAGAAGATATGTTAAGGGAAGTGATGAAAAGGATCGGAGAGATTGATCTTTTGGTGATGAGCGCAGCTGTGGCTGATTATAAGCCTTTGGAGAGCTTTGAAGGTAAGATAAAAAAATCGGAAGGACTTACACTTAAACTTGTAAAAAATCCAGACATTCTTGAAGAAGTGGCAAAGGTAAAACCGAGCAACCTAAGGGTTTTAGGCTTTGCCCTTGAAGAAAGACATGTTCTTTTGCAAAACGCAAAGGAAAAGCTAATAAGAAAAGGGTTAGACCTTATAGTAGCCAATCCTGTGGGGATAATGGGTCAAGAGTCACACGAAGGTTATTTGATCTTTAAGGACGGACAAACCATTCCCTTTTCTTTTGAAAACAAGCTGAGCTTTGCGGAGTTCTTGGTGCCTCATATTCTGAAGCTTTTCTGTTAATATTTCTCTATGCTCTTTCTTCTTGGCTCTTCAAAGCGACAATCGAGGATAAGGCTAAGGGAAAGTGTAAGTGCAGGAGTAGAGGTATATCCATTTCAAGAGCTGACCGCAAAAAGGGTAGAGCTAATAAATTGCTTTGGGATCAGTATGGAAGAGCTTTTGCCCGCGTGGAGAAGGTATAAAAACAACTTCTGGGACAGCTTAGAATTTTGGGTTCTCCCTTCAGAAGTTCAAAGCTTTATATCAGCTCGGTCGTTGGTTTTGTCTCCACTTCTTGGCTTAATAAACATAAACTCTCCAATTCCTTACGCTTGCCTGTCGTGGGACGAAGAGTGCAAGGGAAAAAAGCTAAGGGATTGGTGGAAGGAAGATTTAAGAAATCTCTCCAAAAACGTCTTTCAAGGAAAAACTATAGTATCGCTGCTTGGAAGTGAAGAAGAAAAAATTCTAAGCTTTGAGAGTGTTTCTGAACTGGTTAAGTTTGAGTTCTACAAAAAGGGTCAGAGGGTAAAAAATTCACAAAGGCATAGGGCCTACGCGTTAAGGTACATAGCAGAAAGGAAGCTTTCTATAGAAGACTTTCACAAGATCAACTTCTACGATTACCAAGTCAAAGAAGTAAAAGAAGAAGGAAAGATCACGCGCGTTATTTTTGAGGGTGTTGGAGCCTACATCTGATAAACTATTTTTATGCTCTCTGTTGTTATACCAGCTTACAACGAAGAAGAAAACGTCCCTATTCTTTACGAAAAGCTAAAGAAAGTGTTAGACAGTCTGGGAGAAGATTACGAAGTTATCTTTGTGGATGACGGCTCCACAGATTCAACCTTTGATATACTAAAGAAGCTGGCAACGAAAGACAAAAAGGTAAAGGTCTTAAGATTTAAAAGAAACTACGGACAAACTGCCGCCCTGTCTGCAGGTTTTGAACACGCAAAGGGTGAAGTCATCATAACCTTAGATGCGGACCTTCAGAACGACCCAGAAGACATACCAACCCTTTTGGAAAAGCTGAAAGAAGGCTATCACATAGTTAGCGGTTGGAGAAAGGACAGAAAGGACCCCTTCCTTTCAAGAAAGCTTCCGTCTATGATAGCCAACTGGCTTATATCCAAAATTACAGGTGTGCATCTTCACGATTATGGATGCACCCTCAAAGCTTATAAAGCTGAGGTAGTAAAGGACCTTGAGCTTTTTGGAGACATGCACAGGTTCTTGCCTGCCCTTACAAAAAGAAAGGGAGCAAAGATAACGGAAGTTCCAGTAAGACACCACCCAAGGATCTACGGAAGGTCTAAATACGGTATAGGCAGGACTGTTAGGGTTCTTTTGGACATTATGCTTGTAAAGTTCCTCAACGAATACATAAACAAACCCCTTTACATGTTTGGCAGCATAGGCTTTTTTCTGCTCATCGCAGGTCTTGTTGCACTGCTTTACCTTCTCTTTTTAAAGATCTTTCTGGAAGAATCCATTGGTGGAAGACCTTTGCTTATATTAAGCGTCCTTTCCATACTGGCTGGTGTTCAGCTTATATCCACAGGTCTAATAGCAGAGCTCTTGATCAGAATATACTATCAGACTAAAGATACGAAACCCTACGTGGTTCAGGATAAGATAAATGTGGATTAAACTTCCGCCCCTTCCAAAGCTTGATGGCAGTTGCAGGTTTTTTGATCTTCAAGCATTTCTACTAACAACTCAAGTATAAGCTTTATCTCCTCTTCTTTGCTTTTCATCATGGATATAACTTCCTCACTGGTTAGCCTGTAGCCTGCAATTCCAGCCGCTGGGTTTGCAACAACGCAAAGGCTGGCATAGCATAACGCAAGCTCTCTTGCCAAAGCTACCTCTGGATAGCCCGTCATACCTACCACGTCCCCGCCCAAGATCTTTATAGCTCTTATTTCTGCTGGAGTTTCAAACCTAGGACCCTCCGTGCAAGCATAAACACCCGACGGATGATAGATTAGCTTTAACTCTTCCAAAACATCCATAAGCCTTCTTCTCATCTGAGGACAGTATGCGTCCGACATATCCACATGAACCACTTTTTTATTTTTTAAAAGCTCGGAAGGTTTGTCTTCTCCCCGAACGTCCACAGAGTAAATCCCCTGGTAAAAAGTGTCTTCTCTGCCCTTTGTAAAGTCCAAAAAGTCGTCTATGACTACAAAGTCTCCCGGTCTAAACCTTTCGTTTATAGCTCCCACCGCAGAAATAGACAAAACTCTACTTGCTCCTATCTCCTTTAGAGCCCAAAGATTTGCTCTGTATGGGACTAAAGAGGGACTATACTGATGGTTTAGTCCGTGTCTTGCCAAAAAGGCAACCTTTTTACCCCTTAGCTTTCCTATTAGAATAGGAGAAGATGGCTCACCAAAGGGAGTGGTTATTTTGACTTCCTGCACATCTTCCAACCTTTCAAGTTTGTAAAGCCCACTTCCTCCTATAACCGCGAGCATGAGATAATTTTAGCACATAGTCTTGCTATACTAAGTTCAAGGACTAAGCGATTCTGAGAATGTATACGGTTAGGATTAAACAATGTTTGTTCTGTAGTATCCACTGTCAACCTTTTTTACTGTTGAATAAATGTAATGCATCTGAAAGTGAAGAGGATTGCCAAGCTTAGAGAATAAAGGGAAAGTTTTATGTATCCCAGAAACGCTCTTTCTACGGATAGATATACGCGAGCATCCTTTGCAGATGGCAAGTCTTTTCTCAAGAGCATTTTGGCTCTGTTCTAATTCTGTCTATTTAACCACTGCATAAAGTAGTATATTATCCATCCTGTAATAGCAACGTAAAGCCAAACAAAGGCAGTTATTGGAGCAATCTTTTTGTGCTTGTCAAAGAGTCCCCTAAAGGCATACCTGAGGGTTATCACAGCAAGAGGAAAGTTGATAATAGCCAAGATCGTGTGTGTCCAAAGTATGAACAAAAATAATCCCTTGTACGGACCCACGTAAGGCTGAGGCGAATACAGAACGCTCTTTATAACGTAAAGCAGTACGAATATAATAGCAAACACAGAAGCGTTTATCATAAAGAACTTGTGAATGTCTCTTTTCTTAAGCTTTATGAATACAAGACCGCTTAGAATTGACAATCCACTTATACCTATGGTTATAAGGCTAAGATAATTTAGAAGCGAGTACATCATGGTGTGCGCAACCTCGTTTGATAGTTTTTTGCCATAAAAAAAATGATAACACAAAATCGGATGATCAGTTATAATTGGACACAAGAAAACGATAAAACTGAGATAGAAGGGGAACTCAGCAGAACTCTTCTTAAAGAGTTTAGAAAGATTGTTAATCAAACCCCCCGGGACGACCTACTTTCCCGTGCCGTTCGCCCGGCACAGTATCATCGGCGCTGGAGGGCTTAACTGCCGGGTTCGGAATGGAAACCGGGTGTTTCCCCTCCGCTATGGTCCCGAGAGGAACTTGGCAACTCAAT
>NZ_DAIQAX010000001.1:0-18546 GCF_036781485.1 Thermocrinis sp. | reverse complement strand
GGAAACCGGGTGTTTCCCCTCCGCTATGGTCCCGAGAGGAACTTGGCAACTCAATAGGTCTTTCTTCCTGTAGGTGTGCAAGCCGAACGGGCTATTAGTACCGCTTGGCTCCACCCATTGCTGAGCTTCCACCTGCGGCCTATCAACGTGGTAGTCTCCCACGGCCCTTCAGGGAGTCCTTATCTTGGGGTGGGCTTCGCGCTTAGATGCTTTCAGCGCTTATCCCGTAGCAGGATGGCTACCCGGCTCTACCTCTGGAGAGATAACCGGTACACCAGAGCCTGCCCCGTCCCGGTCCTCTCGTACTAAGGACGGACCCCCTCAAGACTCCTGCGCCCGCGGCGGATAGGGACCGAACTGTCTCGCGACGTTCTGAACCCAGCTCGCGTCCCCCTTTAATGGGCGAACAGCCCAACCCTTGGGACCTGCTTCAGCCCCAGGATGGGGGGAGCCGACATCGAGGTACCAAACCTCCCCGTCGATGTGGGCTCTCGGGGGAGATTAGCCTGTTATCCCCGGAGTAGCTTTTATCCGCTGATCACCGGCCCTTCCCCGTGGAACCGGTGGGTCACTAGGCCCCGCTTTCGCGTCTGCTCGGCCTGTCGGCCTCACAGTCAGGCACCCTTCTGCCCTTGTACTCTACGGCGGATTTCCGACCCGCCTGAGGGTACCTTTGGACGCCTCCGTTACCTTTTAGGAGGCAGCCGCCCCAGCTAAACTGCCCACCTGGCACGGTCCCCGCCAAGGATAACTTGGCTGGGTTAGGGTCTCAGCTTGTCAAGGGTGGTATCTCACCGGCGCCTCCATTCCTCCCGGAAGAGGAACTTCACAGGCTCCCACCTATCCTGCGCAAGACAAGCTAAGACTCAATACCAGGCTACAGTGAAGCTTCACGGGGTCTTTCCGTCCTGCCGCGGGTAGCCGGTGTCTTGACCGGCATCACAATTTCGCCGGGACTCTCCTCGAGACAGTGCGGCACTCGTTGGGCCATTCATGCAGGTCGGAACTTACCCGACAAGGAATTTCGCTCACCTTTCTCCTTGACTTTCGCCAAGGGGTGGACTGTATCTTGTCCTTGCCTCAAGGTCCCTTTTTATCCGAAGGAGGTTTTCTCTTTTTTCCGTGTTCATCTGCAGCGCTATATCCAGAATTTCCATCAATCCATCTAACCTTAGGTGTCTTCCTTCAAGCATGTAGCTTACTATTCTGCAAAATCTTATTCTCTCCACATTTTTCTTGGTTTTCAGAGGATGTCTTTCAAAGAAACTGCATATTTCCTTCAAACAGTTTAGCTTTCGCACCCTATAGCACCATCTATCTCCGTTGTTTTTACGCACAACCCCACATTTGAAAAAACCCTTCAGTGCGTAAAGCACTTGAACATTCCTTTGATGTTGAACTACCACAAACTCAGGAAGCACCTGATATCCTATTTGCGTTTCGGGATGGGAGTTTATGGATACGTGAAAACATCCCTCTCCATCCACAAAACCAACTACCCAGTCTGGAGATAACTCCATGGGCTAACTTCCTCCTTCGGGAGGCAAGGACCTCCGCGTACAGTCTCTGAGGATCCCCTTTTTTAGGGTTTCCTGCGGATTGCCCAATCCTTTGGCATTTTTACGGGTCCCTTTTGGACCTCGTAGCCAAGGCTCTAAGGGCTTCCCCGCATACAGCAGAGTTCAGGCAGCTTTTGCTACCTTAGGACCGTCAGAGTTACGGCCGGCGTTTACCCGGGCTTCGGTTTGGAGCTTGCACTCCGCCCCTTAACCTACGGGCACTGGCCAGGCTTCAGACCACATACATCCCCTTACGGGTTTGCGTAGTCCTGTGTTTTTGATAAACAGTCGGCACCGCCCGGTCTCTGCGACCCACAGAAGCTTACGCCGAGAGGCTTCACTTCCATGGGCCCCCCTTCTTCCGAAGGTACGGGGGCAACTTGCCGAGTTCCTTGAGGAGAGTTCCCCCGACGCCTTAGGCTGCTAACCCAGCCCACCTGTGTCGGTTTGCGGTACGGGCAGCGATGCTTCAACGCCAGCGCCGTTGTTTCTTGGCAGTGTGGCGTCAGGAGAGTTACCCCATCAGCTCTCGGAGTATGGGGTGACGGATTTGCCTGCCACCCCCTCCTACTACCTTGGACCACCATTCCATAGGTGGCTCTCCCTAGCCTCCTGCGTCACGACTCTGGCTCCACACCGCTGGCGCGGGAATGTTGACCCGCTTCCCATCGGCTACGCCTTTCGGCCTCACCTTAGGGTCCCGGCTAACTGGCGGCTGATTTACATTGCCGCCAAAACCTTGGGCTTCCGGCGGACAGGTTTCTCACCTGTCTTCGCTGCTACTCATGCCAGGATTCTCACTTCCCTGCAGTCCATCCCACCTTACGGTGAAACTTCAACCCGCAGGGAACGCTCCCCTACCGCTCGCTAACGCGAGCCCGCAGCTTCGGTGTCGGGCTTAGCCCCGCTAAATTTTCGGCGCACGGCCGCTCGGCCGGTCAGCTGTTACGCACTGTTTAAAGGATGGCTGCCTCTAAGCCAACCTCCCGGCTGTCTTAGCAGCCGCACATCCTTCCCCACTTAGCCCGAACTTTGGGACCTTAGCTGGCGGTCTGGGCTCTTTCCCTCTTGTCCACCGGAGCTTATCCCCCGGGGACTGACTGCCGTTCTACCTTTCCCGGCATTCGGAGTTTGGCAGGGTTCGGTACCCCTCTCGAGGCCCTAGCCCAACCAGTGGCTCTACCTCCGGGAAGGAACGAACGACGCTAGGCGTCGACCTATTTCGGGGAGAACGAGCTATCACGGAACGCGATTGGCTTTTCACCGCTACCCACACCTCATCGGACGGTTTTGCAGCACCGACCCGTTCGGACCTCCAGGCGGCATTACCCACCCTTCATCCTGGGCATGGGTAGATCGTTCCGCTTCGCGTCTGCCCCCAGCGACTTAACGCCCTGTTCGGACTCGCTTTCGCTACGGCTTCGCCTAACGGCTTAACCTCGCCGCTGAGGACAACTCCCTGGCTCATTTTGCAAAAGGCACGCAGTCGGGCCTTAAAGACCCTTCCACTGGGTTGTAGATCTGGGGTTTCAGGTTCTATTTCACTCCCCTTACGGGGTTCTTTTCACCTTTCCCTCACGGTACTATGCGCTATCGGTCTGCCCGTAGTACTTAGCCTTGGAGGGAGGTCCCCCCTGATTCCCACGACCTTCCACGGGGGCCGTGGTACTTGGGATCGTATCCACGGGAGACTTCTCACCTTTTGCCTACGGGGCTTTCACCCTCTATGGCGGAGCATTCCAGCTCACTTCGGCTAGGTGGAAGTTTTGTAACTCCCTGAGAGGTTGGCAGCCCTCTCCGGATACGTCCCACAACCCCGCACGAGCTAAGGCTGCCACCATGGCACCCGTGCGGTTTGGGCTGGTCCCCTTTCGCTCGCCGCTACTCGGGGAGTCTCGTTTGATTTCCTTTCCTGGGACTACTAGAAGGTTTTACTTCGTCCCGTATTGGCTCCGCTTGCGCGGATGACAGGGCTCAACACCCTGCCGGGTTTCCCCATTCGGGCATCCGGGCCTCAAAGGCATTTTGCGCCTCCACCCGGCTTATCGCAGCTTTACACGCCCTTCATCCCCTCGGGCAGCCGAGGCATCCACCCCAGACCCTTACTAACTTGCACACCTACGAGGAAGAAAGACCTATTCAGTTGCCAATATGACATGGGCCCACCAAAGGACCCACAGCCTGCCTTGTAAGCATGGAGATGGAGGGATTTGAACCCTCGACCTCCTGCTTGCAAAGCAGGCGCTCTCCCGCTGAGCTACATC
This sequence comes from Thermocrinis sp., assembly GCF_036781485.1. Classification (NCBI taxonomy): domain Bacteria; kingdom Pseudomonadati; phylum Aquificota; class Aquificia; order Aquificales; family Aquificaceae; genus Thermocrinis; species Thermocrinis sp. The sequence continues at coordinate 14,723 of NZ_DAIQAX010000001.1, read as the reverse complement.
CCCTCTGTACCCCAGACAATGGGCCTCGGTGGACTTGAACCACCGACCTTGCCCTTATCAGGGGCACGCTCTAACCAACTGAGCTAGAGGCCCTGCTGGATTGACAGCTCAATAGGGAGGAAGAACCCACTTTTTAAGCCTGAAACTTTTTCTCCGTCAAAAAGGAGGTGATCCAGCCGCAGGTTCCCCTACGGCTACCTTGTTACGACTTCGCCCCAGTTGCCAGCCTTCCCATCGTCCCCTGCCTCCCTTTCGGGTTAGCTCGGAGGCTTCCGGGAAGACTAACTTCCGTGGCGTGACGGGCGGTGTGTGCAAGGCCCGAGAACGTATTCACGGCGGCTTAGCTGATCCGCCATTACTACCGATTCCGGCTTCATGAGGGCGAGTTTCAGCCCTCAATCTGCACCATGACCGGGTTTAAGGATTGGCTCCCCATTACTGGGTTGCATCCCATTGTCCCGGCCACTGTAGCGCCTGTGTTGCCCCGGGCATAAAGGGCATACTGACCTGACGTCATCCCCACCTTCCTCCGGCTTATCGCCGGCGGTCCCCTTAGAGTGCTCCCCTTCCGGGGTAGCAACTAAGGGCAGGGGTTGCGCTCGTTGCGGGACTTAACCCAACATCTCACGACACGAGCTGACGACGGCCATGCACCACCTGTGGTGGGATTCTGTCCAAAGGACAGCACCCCTCGCTTTCGCAAGGGTTTCCCACCATGTCAAGCCCGGGTAAGGTTTTTCGGTTAGCATCGAATTGAACCAGACGCTCCACCGGTTGTGCGGGCCCCCGCCAATTCCTTTGAGTTTCAGGCTTGCGCCCGTACTCCCCAGGCGGGGCGCTTACCGCGTTAGCTGCGGCACCGCCACGAGGACGACGCCAAGCGCCCATGGTTTACGGCTGGGACTACCCGGGTATCTAATCCGGTTTGCTCCCCCAGCTTTCGTCCCTGACCGTCAGGACAGCCCCAGCAGGCTGCCTTCGCCTTCGGTGTTCCTCCCGATATCTACGCATTTCACCGCTACACCGGGAATTCCGCCTGCCTAAGCGTGCCTCAAGATGGGCAGTTCGGTACGCCGTTCCACCGTTGAGCGGTGGGCTTTGACGAACCGCTTACCCATCCGGCTGCGGACGCTTTACGCCCAGTGAATTCGCGCAACGCTCGGGACCTACGTATTACCGCGGCTGCTGGCACGTAGTTAGCCGTCCCTTCCTCTGGGGGTACCGTCATGGCCTGAGATTATTCACCTCAGACCACATCGTCCCCCCCGACAGGAGTTTACACCCCGAAGGGCTTCTTCCTCCACGCGGCGTCGCGGGGTCAGGCTTTCGCCCATTGCCCACGATTCCCCACTGCTGCCCCCCGTAGGGGTGTGGGCCGTGTCTCAGTCCCACTGTGGCCGACCACCCTCTCAGGCCGGCTACCCGTCGTAGGCTTGGTAGGCCGTTACCCCACCAACTACCTGATGGGCCGCGAGCCCCTCCTTGGGCGGTAGCATACCCTTGCGGGCAGAGGCCACCTTTCACCGGGAAGTCTTAGTGACCCCCGGCAATATAGGGTATTAGCCTTCCTTTCGGAAGGTTATCCCCTTCCCAAGGGCAGGTTACTCACGTGTTACTCACCCGTTTGCCGCTGAGGGGCTCATCACCCCTCCGCACGACTTGCATGTGTTAGGCACGCCGCCAGCGTTCGCGCTGAGCCAGGATCAAACTCTTCACAAAAACCTTGGGTTCTTCCTCCCTATTCAGTTGCCAAGATGTCAAGGGGCTTCTTACACCCCTCGGTTCTATGCAAACAGTTTTTATTATTATATATCTGTTTACAAAAGATGTCAAGTCCTTTTACAAGGGGCCTATCTTATCAACCCCTCAAGCAAGTATATTATTTTAATGTGTTTTATCGGGTTTGTCAAGTCTTTTTGCGCAAGGGACTTTTGACGTCCCTCAAGTAGTGTTTTTAATATAACACAATCTAGTGTATTTGTCAAGCTATTTTTGGAGGGTGCTCGCAAATTGCTATTTTGGGGTTGTGGGATAGAAAAGATTCTGTCGTTTGGCTACCTGTAATCTATTTATTTTTGTTTGCCTTATCCGCTGCCTTGTATCTTTTTTCTAGCCTTAGAACTTTATCATAAAAGGCTCCGGATAAGAAAGAAAACAGGAGAAGGATTGAAGCGTATAAATGAGCTGTAGGATAGTCTACAGCTTCCACCGCATCGTAGATAGCTATTGATACTACCCTCGTCTCACCCTGAATGTTTCCTCCGACCATCAGAACAACTCCAAACTCTCCCATAGTATGGGCAAAGGACAAAACTATGCCGGTCAATATGGAAGTCTTCATGTTCGGAAGTATTACCTTAAAAAGTGTTTCAATTGTAGATAGCAGAGTCTATGTATTTGGTAGGTAGGCCTAGAAATCGTTTTGTTAGCGTGTCGTATATTTGGCTATGGGAGTTTTTGTTTTTCAGCATTTTATAAGCAGACCTTATGGCGGACGATTGCTTGCGCATTAGCTGAAAAAGCTTTTCTCTGTCTAGACTGTTGAGTTGAAGTTTGAATTGCACGCTTACAATTACTTAGTACTGTCTGAAAGATTTTTCGAACAGCCTCTCCCACGGGTTGACAAAAAAATTTTTTTGTATATAATTAATTCCATAGAAGCTTAGAAGATTTGGGGAAATATATAGGTTAGAAACTCCCTCCCCCTCCCTCCCCAAATTTGTTTGCCCTACCGCCCGGTAGGGCCTTTTTAAAGATGAAAATTACATCCCTAAAGGAAGCAATATTTCTAAAGAGAATAAACAGGTTCGTCGGAGAGGTATTGGTAGAAGGAGAAAATCTCTTAGTGCACATAAGAAATACAGGACGTTTAACTGAGCTTCTAAGGGCTGGGAGAAAGGTTTTTCTGCGTGAAAAAGCTTCTGGTAAATATCCCTTTGATATCTTTTTGGTCAAAGCTGAAAATTCTTTGGTATGCATTGACTCAACGATTGCACCCAAACTTTATGCAGAGTTCTTGAATCTCCCTGTCAAGTTTGAGCCAGTCTTTGGTAATCAGCGATTTGATCTAATGTATTCATCCACAGTAGTAGAAACAAAATCGGTTAATCTGGTAGAACACGGGATTGCATTATTCCCAGACGCACCCACGGAGAGAGGGACTAAGCACATTTATAAACTGATAGAGATTGCAAAAGATGGACTAAATCCAGAGCTTGTTTTTGTAGTCCAAAGGGAAGATGCTAAAGCTTTTTCACCCAACTACGGAGTGGATAGAAAATTTTCAGAAGCGGTTAAGCTATTTTACCAGATGGGTTTTCCTGTAAAGGCATTCCTCTGTAAAACAAGCTTGAGCGAAATCACGATTTATAAAGAAATAGAGGTTATATTTTTAGAACATGGATAGGATAATCGTTGCACCGCATGCTGGGTTTTGTTTCGGAGTAAAAAGGGCTATAAATATAGCGGAAAGAACTTCAAAAGAGAACAAAGGTAAAAGAATATGGTCTATAGGACCTCTGATCCATAACCCACAGGAAGTGGAGAGACTAAGAAAAGAGGGGGTGGAAGTATTGGAAACCGAAGAAAATATACGCCCTGGAGACACTGTAATAATACGTTCCCACGGAATCCCCCCAAATAAGGAAGAGGAGTATGTCAGTAAGGGTTTGAGAGTGGTAGATGCTACATGTCCCTACGTGAAGGCAGTCCATCAGGCTGTAGAGAAATTGGTTGCTGAAGGATACTTTGTTGTTATACTGGGAGAGAAAAACCATCCAGAGGTTATAGGCACGTTGGGTTATCTAAAAAAGGCAGGTGGAGAGGGTGTCGTAGTAGAAACAAAAGAGGATTTGGAGAAGGTAAAGCATCTAGAAAAAATAGGTATAGTTGCACAGACTACTCAGAATGAGCAGTTCTTCAAAGAAGCAGTGGGCGAGCTAGCCCTTTGGGCGAAGGAAGTTAAAGTGATAAACACAATATGCAACGCTACTTCGGAAAGGCAGGAAGATGTTTATGAACTTGCACCAAAGGTGGATGTAATGATCATAGTAGGTGGTAAAAACAGCGGAAATACAAGAAGGCTTTATGAAATATCTCGTTCTTTAAATCCACGTAGCTACCACGTAGAGACAGCTCAAGAGTTAGATCCAGCTTGGTTTTCTGGTGCAGAGACTGTAGGCATAACCGCAGGTGCCTCAACTCCAGACTGGATAATAGAGGAAGTTAAGAAAAGAGTGGAGGAAATAATCGGATGAAGATTTTGATGATAGATAATTACGATTCTTTTACTTATAACTTGGTGCAGTATTTTCAAATACTTGGTTCGGATGTTATCGTTAAAAAAAACGATGAGATAGGGCTGGACCAGATAAGGGCTATAGACCCAGAGGCTATAGTTATCTCTCCAGGACCTTGCACGCCAAAGGAAGCGGGTATCTCTGTAGAAGTGATCAGAGAACTACATAAGGACTATCCTATACTGGGCGTATGCTTAGGGCATCAGTCTATAGGTTATGCCTTTGGGGCAAAAATCGTAAGAGCCAAAAGGTTGATGCACGGCAAAACATCCCTAATAACACACACTGGAGAAGGAATATTCTCTGGATTGCCCAATCCATTTACTGCAGTGAGATATCATTCCTTAGTGATAGACAAAAACACTTTACCAGCCTTTATAAAGGTAACCGCTTGGTCTGAGGATGGAGAAGTGATGGGCGTGCAGCATACGGATTATCCTGTTTTTGGTGTGCAGTTCCATCCTGAGTCTGTGCTTTCAGAGGCAGGCTTAGATCTTCTGAGAAACTTCCTTTTTATTGCCCAAGGGAATCGTCTATCCACTTGAGGTAATCTTCGTTCCCCCCCACTATAGGTAAGGCTATTATCTCAGGCACAGTGTAAGGATGGATTTTTTTAACTTCATGTATCAACTTTTCAAGCTTTTCCATGGAGGTTTTCACGACTAAAAGATTTTCCTTATCCTTTTCTATATTTCCCTTCCACCAATAAACCGAGCTTACCTCTGGTATTACATTTACGCAAGCACCCAACTTCTGCTCCACTATGTAATTTCCTATATCCCACCCCTTGTTCGTAGGAGTGGTTATGAAAACCACTACATGCTTCCACTCCATAAGTATGAATTATAAACTACCTGTAAACCTTTCTTTTAGATATATCTTTTGGTGATGCGACTCTTTCTATGAAGAGTTTACCATCCAGATGGTCTATCTCGTGTTGTATAACAACCGCTTCAAAGCCCTCCGTGTCAAAAACAAAACGATTTCCCCTTAGGTCAAAGGCTTCCACCTCAATCCAGTAGTATCTTTTGACGTTGCCCGTGAAATCTGGGACACTTAAACAGCCTTCTCTAACTATTATCTCACCTTCAAACTTTACTATCCTTGGGTTTATCAGAACCATAAAACCGTGACTGACTTTGTTTTCTCTATGTTTTGACTGAGAAGTATCAACGAGAATGATCCTTTTGTGCACGTCCACCTGAGGTGCAGCTATGCCCACGCAGGCAGGTGAGTTAGTCATTACGTATCTAAGCTCCTCAACAAACTCTCTCAGATCACTTCCAAAATCTACTACTTCAACGGATGGTATCTTTAACCTCTCATCCGGATAGGTGAGTATTTCAAGTTTTTTCATAAGACCGCTTCTTCGTCCCTTTCTATAGATATATCCACACCCAGTTCCTTTTTTAGCCTTTCTAAGCCTCTTTTTAGATCCTCAAACTTATCTTCTTGAGATTCAGCCTCTATATACATTAGATACAAGCTACCTCTCTTCTCGGTCCTTAGGTCTGAGATGTTTATACCGTTTTTAGACAGAAGGTTAGATACGCTGTACACTATGCCGGGCTTGTCCGCACCGGATACCACTATCCTGTATATTTCTTTCCCTTTGTATTCTTCTTCCCAATCCTCTGGCAATTTTTTACAAATTATAGAAAGATTAAGCCTTTCCCCCACATCCTTTAAGGCAGATAGTATGCTTTCCTCTTCAAGGTTTCCTGGATGACTGACTACCAACATGATGGTAAATTCACCCTTTAGCCGGGTCATAGAAGAATCCTCTATGTTTAAACCAAGATCGTAGAGGACTTTACTAACTTCAGAGACTATTCCGGGTCTATCCTTGCCAAAGACAGAAATTAGGAAAAAGTTCATAAGAAAATCTTATCATACAAGGGAAGAGAGCCTATCCTCTAAGGTCTTTATGGCTTCCTCTATGTCTTCCCTCTGACAGGCAGCGAGCATAGGAAAATCTGTTATCTCTATTGTTTCCAAAATTGGCTTTTCATCTCTGTCAAAAAATACTCCAATCCAAACACCACTTATGCCTGTTTCCCTCCACTCTACCTTTTGGGTTGCGGACTTGAAAGAAATCTTAACTTGACCGTCTCTCAGCACATCCAGTATAACATGCTTATCCTCTTCAGTAAGGGGTAATTTGTTTATATAGATTACATGTCTTTCCCCTTTGTTGTAAAAGTCCTTTAACGCCTGCAAGATCTCATGCAGTATTGCGGGTGCGTTCATCAACATGTTTAACCTCTGTTTGCCAATCTTTGAGTTGCTCTATGATTAATTTTACTAACTTTTCTAAACTATTTCTCACGGTTTGTGAAAGTTCCAAAGAAATTTCTAAACTTTCTGGTTCCATACCTATGACCACCACTTCTTTAGGATACTTGCCGGTTAGCTGAGCTATACCCAAAACCTCTTGAATACCAAGTTCATGGGCTGATACCTTTCCTCTAAAGTAGGCTTTTACTTCGTCCCCGGAAAATTTATAGAGGGTTCCAGGAGGACCCCCACCCATTACTGCATCCACTATTATGAGCCTTTCTGCACCTTCTAGAAAATAGAGCAGGTCTATACCAAGCGTGCCCCCGTCTAAGAGTTTTACGTTCTCTGGAAAAATGTAACCTTCCTTGAGCTTTTCTACAGCCCTTACTCCTAAGCCTTCATCCGATAGCAGTATGTTTCCTACTCCTAGAATAAGGATGCTCAAGCTACATCCTCCACATCCACGGGTGTTTCCTTGAAAGTTTTCATACCGTTAAACATGGAAGACACTTCTCCTTCCTTCTCTATCACATCATACCTTACAACAAGATACACATGAACAATCACGAAGAATATAACAAGCCAAGCAAACCAGTGATGCCACATGTGAACCGAGAATTCTCCTCCCAACATAGGAACTATCCAACCAAACATCTTTGCCCAAAAGCCCCCTGGATCCGAAAGACCATACATAGCAAAGCCAGTTATTACCATAAAGATAAGGACCAAGTATAGCAAAAAGTAAACAAGCCTTGCCAATGGATTCCTTATGTAGGTTCTGTGTCCAGGCTTGATAAGGAGATAGTGAAGAACCATTTCTCCTACCCCAGAGAAGTGTATGAACCTTATAAAATCCATTGTTAGACTGTGGGCGTAGGCATAAGTTGCTTCAAGCCCTTGTGAGCCTATGAAAAATGGGTTACCTATGTACAAACCGGTTAGGAACAAGACCACTATACATACAGCATTTACCCAATGCCATATGCGTAGGGACGGACTGAATATATAGATTCTTTTTACGACCTCTTCCCTCATGACTCATCCTCCTGTATAACAGATTGGCACGCTACCTTGAACTTTTACGCTGGTTATTTCCTCTCCCTTTGCATTGTAAATGTGCGTGGAACACGCCAAGCATGGGTCAAAGGAGTGTATACCTCTCAATACTTCCAGGGGTTTATCTACTACTCTCACAGGTGTATCTTTCATACACTCCTCAAAGGCTCCTTGACCACCCATTGGGTCCCCTGGACTGCCATTCCACGTTGTAGGCACAACACATTGGTAGTTGGCAATCTTCCCATCCTTTATTATTACCCAGTGTCCCAATGCACCTCTTGGTGCCTCTGTAAGCCCTATTCCCCTTGCTTCCTTTGGCCAGGTGGAGGGGTCCCAAGTATAGACAATTATGTATCTTGCGAGGGGACCAACTTCGCAAGGTTTCCCTTTCCACCTTGGAGACTTTATCCAAGAGTATTTACCTCGCTCGTCTAAGTATTTCCAATGGGTTTTTGTACCTTCCTTTGGTCCTGTGTAATTAGGTTCAGTTATACCATCCCAAGGATGCAGCCCCTTCTTCTCGTCGGGATACTTATACCAAGAGTGCGTTACATATTCTTGAATTACCTCTGAGTCCGCAAAATCTTTACCCACCAAGGGATAATACTTCGCCTTATCTACACCAAGCTCAAAGTCTTCGACCACACCGTTGGAGTGATAGAGGATCTTATTATGGTAATCTCCAGTCTTTATGCCCTTGTAAGGTTCATCTGGAAATTCTCCATATCCGATTACCCTTTTCTTTGCAAGCCCTCCACCGTAGGTTTGACCTTTTTGAACGTATATATGTCCGATGGCTAAAAGATCCACAAGATAGAAAAGGTTTACAGCTTCCACTTGGGTATATATGGCATCCTCTACAACCGCCAACCTTTCTGCATTGACCGGAGCGTTCATGTCGTCAAGAGATATAGAACAATTCATCCCTCCAACTATATAATGAGGATGAGGGTTTTTCCCACCAAAGACCACCTGAGGAATAAAGAACTCCCTCTGGACATCTAACATATTCAGGTAATGCGCTATTCCTATTAGATGAACTTCTGGTGGTAAGAGTTTGTAGTCTGGATGGTCCCACCAGTGTGCGGCAAAGATCCCAAGTTGCCCACTTTCTACCAACTTCTTTATCTTCTCTTGGAAAGCTATAAAGTATCCAGGAGTAGCCTTAGGAAATTTTCTTAGGTGGTAGGGCCCCTACAGCCTACCTTGTAAAGACACCACCCCTTCTTTGCCCCTTCATCGTCAAATCTTTCTACGAACTGTCCTGCGTTGAAGAAGGACCTTCAGTCATAACCTCAGCTATGGGAGGGCATCCTGGGACTTTTATGATTGGCTTGTTCTTTATAACCTTATCTATAGAAACTGCGGTGGTTGGGTTTGGTTTCGCAGCTTGCACACATCCCCAACTGGCACAAGAGCCCCAAGTAATTACAAACTTACTTATTGAATATTCATTCACAACTCTATGATAAACTTAGAACATTGCTATGTCAATTTATATGCTTACAGAAGAGGTCTTTGTTAGTTTAGCAAATCTCACTCCCCATCTTTTTGGCTACTGCAGTACTCCCTATCAAGAAAAGGCTCAATACTATAAAGAGGTCTACTTACGTATGCTTGCTGTTTAACTTCTTTAGCTTTTTGCTTGTAATAGTTTCGAGCCATCTTTTAACTTATGTCAGTCTTATAAGAGAGTTTAGAGAAGCTTTAAAGAGTAGGACCATGAGAAGGCTAGACAGAGGAACAAGGCTTAACTTTTACGAGAGGGTGCTTACTTTCTTTCTTGAAAAGTCCATGCATACTTCAAAGTGGATAAAGGAGAAAGGGTAGTTGTTCTGGGTATAAACGGTTCAGGAAAGAGCACCCTTCTAAAGATTCTCAACGGTCTTCTCTTTCCAGAAAGGGGGGAATACCTTTACAAAGGCGAAAGGTTGAACGAAAAAAGCCTAAGGGATCCTAAGTTTAACCTTAGGTTCCGCAAGGAAGTTGTCCTCCTCTTTCAGAACCCAGAGGTAATGCTTTTTAATCCAACGGTGTATGATGAGATGGCTTTTGGGCTCAGGCAGTTGGGATTAAAAGAGAGAGAAATCAAGGAGAGGGTCCTAAGGTGGGCTGAGGTATTCGGACTTAGTCCTTATTTGGAAAAGATTCCTTACAACCTAAGCAGAGGTCAAAAACAGAAGCTCTGCTTAGCCTGTCTTTTAATCCTTGAGCCAGAGGTTTTACTTTTGGACGAGCCTACTTCAAACTTAGATCCAAAAAGCACAGGTTTGCTAATAGACATCCTCCAAGAGTTAAACCTTACTACTGTGATCTCAACCCATAATCTTAGCTTGGTACCAGAGCTTGGAAACAGGCTTGTAGTATTAGGAGAAGGGGGCAGGATAATCTACGATGGAAGTGTGGATGGGTTTTTTTCGGATAGAGAAAAACTAATAGAAGCGGGCCTTATGCACAAACACAGAGACAAACCATACTACCACTTGCACTAAAAGAGCTCGTAGTATATATTTAATGAACAGTCTTTCACCGAGGGAGGCTATGTGTTTGGCCATACCTGCCCAGATAGAGCAGATAAGAGAAGACAACAGCGCAGTGGTGAATACTATGGGAGTGAAAAGGATAATTTCCTTGGAGCTTTTGAACGAACCTGTAAGGCAAGGGGACTGGGTCCTGGTTCATGTAGGTTTTGCCATATCAAAGCTGGATGAAGAAGAAGCATTAAAAAGTTTGGAGCTTTTTGAAGAGATACTTTCAATGGAGGAGGAGTTTGAAAACCTTTGAGCTAAAGGAATTCAGAGATAGCAAAAGACTAAAAACCATAGAGAAAGCTATAAAAAGGCTTGTGGAAAGGATAGGTAGAGTGGTAAGTATAATGGAATTCTGCGGCGGACATACTCACGCTATAGTAAAACATGGCATAGACCAGCTTTTGGAAGGTTATGTTAGGTTCGTACATGGTCCTGGTTGTCCAGTCTGCGTTATCCCACAATCAAGGATAGACCTTGCCATACACATAGCAAGGCAGGAAAACACCGTGCTGTGTTCCTACGGAGACCTTTTAAGAGTTCCGGGTTCCCAAAGAAAGAGCCTTTTGGACCTAAGGGCTGAAGGTAGGGACGTTAGGATGGTAAATTCCTCTTTGGAAGTGCTAAAAATTGCGCAGGTTGAAGGTGAAAAAAATGTGGTGTTTTTTGCCATAGGTTTTGAAACAACCACGCCCCAGACTGCAGTCTTGCTATTAAAAGCAAAGCAGTTAGGACTAAGAAATCTTTACGTGGTTTCAAACCATGTAATAACTCCATCCGCCATACAGCATATACTCAATTCTCCCGAGATAAGGGATATAGGAAAGGTTAGCATAGATGCCTTTATTGGTCCAGGGCATGTAAGCACCATAATAGGGGTAAGACCTTACGAGTATTTTTCACAGGAGTTTTTAAAGCCTGTTGTAATATGCGGTTTTGAACCACTGGACGTTATGCAAGGAGTATGGATTTTGGTCAAGCAGATAGCCAAAGGGGAGGCTTACGTGGCTAATCAATACACTCGTTTTGTTACATACGATGGGAACTTAAAAGCCCAAAAACTCGTTTCGGAAGTTTTTGAGCTTAGGAAGGAGTTTGAGTGGAGGGGTTTAGGAGTTGTGCCATACAGCGCCCTGAAGCTAAGAGGCGAGTTTGAAGAGTTTGACGGAGAAAAAAGATTCTATATAAACTTACCAAGACCTAAGGAGCATCCTGCCTGTATATGTGGAAAGGTCATCCGCGGTGTGGCTTTGCCTACTGAATGCAAACTATTTGGGACCGTTTGCACACCCCAAAATCCCATAGGTTCCTGCATGGTTTCCTCAGAAGGCGCCTGCAACGCTTACTATAGGTATAAAAGACTATGAGGATCCTTTTTCTCTGCCATAGGTTCAACTCCCTTACCCAGAGACTTTACTGTGAGCTAACTGAAAGAGGCCATGAGGTATCTATTGAGCTTGACGTTCATCCAGAGCTTACGGTAGAAGCCTTTAATCTTTACAAGCCTGATTTGGTAATTGCACCTTTCTTGAAGCGCAAAATTCCAAGGGAAGTTTGGCAAAAAGTAAAAACGTTTGTAATACATCCTGGCCCTCCTGGGGATAGGGGCCCTTCTGCCTTAGACTGGGCTATCTTAGAAAAAGCAAAAGAGTGGGGAGTTAGCTTTTTGGAGGCGGTTGAAGAATACGATGCGGGGCCAGTCTGGAGCTATAGAACCTTTCCTATGAGAAAGGCAAGAAAGTCTAGCATATACAGAATGGAGGCTACAGAAAGTGCGGTGGATTGTGTGTTAGAAGCTTTGGATTACATGCTTGAAGATAGAGAGCCTAAAAAGATATATCCAAAGGGCTCTTGGAAACCTTACATGGATCAGTCCTACAGACGCGTAGATTGGTTTAAGGATGGCACTGAAGAGGTAATAAGAAAGGTCTATGCTTCGGATAGCCAGCCTGGAGCTTTGGCATGCTTAGGAGGAGAAGAATACTATCTTTACAATCCACACAAAGAGGATATGCTCAGAGGAAAGCCTGGAGAGATACTGGCAATTAGAGATGAGGCGGTATGCATTGGAACCATAGATGGGGCTGTTTGGATTACCCACATGAGAAAAAGAGAAAAAAACTCAATAAAACTTCCAGCCCAAAGGGTAATACCGCATCTTTTGGATAAGGTAAAGGAGGAGCCTATAAAACCTTGGGAGAAGATTGATTTTAATACCTACCGGGAGATCATTTACGAGGAGGTGGCAGGGATAGGATACATAACATTTAACTTTTACAACGGGGCCATGTCCACCCAGCAGTGTGAGAGACTTTTGGAGGTGTTTAGGTATGCAAAAGAGAGACCAACAAAAGCTATTGTGCTCTTGGGACAGGAGGATTTCTTTTCAAACGGGATGAACTTAAATACTATAGAAGCTTCCGAAAGTCCGGCGGATGAATCCTGGAGAAACATAAACGCTATGGATGACCTATGTGAGGAAATTCTAAAAACATTAGACAAGCTGACTGTAGCATGTCTGCAGGGAAATGCGGGAGCGGGTGGCGTTTTCTTAGCTTTAACTTGCGATTTAGTCTTTGCTAGGGAAGGTGTGGTTTTGAACCCCCACTATAAAAACATAGGCAATCTATATGGGTCTGAGTTCTGGACATACACTCTACCTAAGAGGGTTGGGTGGGAAAAGGCAAAGGAAATAATGCAAAACAGAATGCCTATAAGCTCCAAAAAAGCTTACGAAATTGGCCTGATAGACTTCGTTTTTGGAAGAACGCCAAAGGAGTTTAGGGAAAAAGTTTCTGGATTTCTTGAAAACTTTATAAACACGAGTGATTATGATGTTTTTCTGAAAAGGAAGAGAGAGGGGAGGATTAGGGATTGGAGGGAAAAACCGCTTTTTGAATACAGAAACGAAGAGCTTGAAAGGATGAAGCTTAACTTTTTTGGGTTTGACCCAAGCTATCACATAGCCCGCTACTATTTTGTCAGAAGAATACCACCTTTTAGAACACCTCCCTATCTTGCTATTCACAGAAGATTGAAGATTAAGCCCTAAGAGCGTTCCAGATGTTGTAGGCGACTTCGTCCTTGTATTCTATTAAAGGTTTTTCTAACACTCCTTCGTTGTGCAAAAATACCATCCCGCCTATTGGACCCATAATAATGGTGAAAGCTGGGAAGAAACTCTGATTTCTAAGCTCCCCTCTTTCTATACCATCAGACAGCAAAATCATGACCTCGGTGACAACTTCAGCCACACAGGCAAAGCCCTCACAACCCTCCTTGAAGATTTCCCTGTTAACCAGAAAAACCCTAAGAAAGTAGTTTATCAATTCTGGCTCCTTTAGAGCCATTTGAAAAAATTCTTCCGTAAATCTATATATCTTTTCTCTTGTAGATATATTCTCTTGGTTTATTCTTCTTAACCTCTCCGCTACATAGCTAGAAACAGTTAGCATTATCTCTTTTGCCAGCTCTTCCTTTGATTCAAAGTAGTTGTAAATATTACCCACACTCATTCCAAGGGCGTTGGCAATATCCGGTATAACGGTGTTGTGATACCCTTTTTCAGAAAAAAGCTTACAGGCTGTTCTTATTATCTCAAGTTTTTTCTTTTCCTTAAGTAAGGACCTTTCCATGATAATTTTTATTTTAGTTAATTACAAAACTAAGGCAATAACGTTTTAAGTTTTATGTTTTCGCATTGAGAGCAACCAATGGGGAGCTGAGGCTATTAAGCTTACTCCCCAAGGGTCTATTAAGGAGATAAGTTTTTGGGCTCAGGCTCTTTATGAAGGCGATAGGAAAAAGCAGAGCATGAAAGTTTGATGTAACTTGGGGTGGATCCAGAAAAGTTAGAGAAAAAAGAGCAGAAGGGCAAGATAAAGAGAAGGTAAAGGGGTAGTTGTATTTCAAAAGATTTAAGGGTGGTGTTATATCCTTGCAAATTTCGGAGTTTAAACTATATAATAGATATTTATGATTTACTCAGAAACTGTTAAATACGCTTTGTTGGCTTTAGCCTATCTGGCTTTACAGAAGGGAAGGCTTGTGAAGGTAGAAGAGATCGCTCAAGTGCAGAACATCCCCAAGCCCTTTCTCTCAAAGATCTTTCATAAACTGGTCAGGGAAAGGGTTTTAAAATCATACAAAGGTCCCAATGGGGGTTTTGCATTTGCTATCCAACCTGAAGAAATATCCATATACGATGTGATAAGATACCTTGATGAGGACTATCGCTTAGATTACTGCGCTTTGAGACCTGGAAGATGTGAAGAGTGGCAAACTTCACCCTGTGCAGTTCACGATAAGTGGACAGACCTTAGGGAACATATTATGGAATACTTGACAACAACTACTATTGCAGAACTGGCAGGTGTTGAAGAAAAGCACAAAAAGTCAATCCAAGTGGATGGAAGAAATACTTAAGAGATTGAAGGGTTATAATTATTGAATATACGTTGGGTGAGAAATTAACCAAGCACATGACTTTTCCTGAAAAAGCTGTAACCAATAGCATAACCATAAAGGTAAGTCAAAAGGGTTATTCCCTTTCTCCACC